>NZ_DAMANB010000012.1:0-114904 GCF_032073645.1 Myroides sp. | reverse complement strand
CAAATGTTCTCCGCCGTTTTTTAAATGCTGTTGCATTTATTAGTTGAATCTAAGACTTATTAACTTGATAAATATATAAAAACACTTAGAAAAGTCAAGGAGGTAGAAATAAAAAAGCCTATTCATACAGGTTTGTACAAAAAAATCAGCTTTTTAAATAATTATTACCAACTCATTTTAAACAAGTTATAAAAACAATATAAAAAAGATGTTCTTTTTTATTCAAAATCTCTTGCAAACATAAGACTTTGCAGTATATTTGCACTCGCAATACGGAAGTAATGTAGACCTCTGGAGAAATGGCAGAGTGGTCGAATGCGGCGGTCTTGAAAACCGTTGACTGTAACAGGTCCGGGGGTTCGAATCCCTCTTTCTCCGCTGAAAAGCCCGATAACACTCGTTATCGGGCTTTTTTATGCTTTATTGCTCCCTTCTTTTACTAAACCAGATTCCGCATTAGCCAAATACTACACTAATTAGGTGCACGAAATAAACTTTATTTATTGCGCACCTTTCTACTTTATTATGAATAAATTTAACTGAATAAAAAAACGTCAGCCTAACATAAATAAGCTGACGTTTTTATTGTTTACAAAGTAGTATTGAAAATCCCTTACTAAAACGAGTTTTTCAATTTTATACTTAATTAGTTTCTTTTTTACTTACTTTATTTATTCTCTCTTGAATATCTTTCCAATCATAATAATGAAATACTTTACCGTTACTCATCATTACCAGCATACCTTGATTAAAAATATTACTCACCCCTAAAGAAGTTACCTCTAAGCCATCACATTCAATTGCAGAAACAGGTATCTTAGCAATTAATCTGTGTTCATGAGGGTTTCCCTGTTCACCTTCCCTAGGATAAATTAAAATTGAATTATCTTGTTGATCTGAAACAATAATATACCCCGAATTAGCATCTTTTTTATAAATAGCTATTCCTTCATGATCTCTCTTAGCATCACCTTTAACAAAGAAAGCCAACTCTTCATTTCCTTTTTCTGGATCAGCATAGTATTTGCGCAATCCTGCTGTTTCATCAGAGTAATAGACGTAACCTAGCTCCTGGTCTACTGCAATAGCTTCTATTTCTTTTTTTCCGCTATAAACACCAAACTTTCTTTTTAACACCAAATTTATCTGACCTTCCTTATTCGCTTGCAGAGCATATTGCCATAAATACTCATTAGAAGGGCCACTTTTACGTCCTACAATAGCATAGATTTGCTTATTATCATCCTCTTTCTTTTCATATAAAGCGATTCCCATTGGTTCATTATACCCATCCTCTACTTCTCCTTCAAAAACTTTTAAACCACCTTGATCAATTGGCGTTAACTCTGGCAATTTAAAAATTCTTATTGCATTTGCATTTCTCTCTGTAACAACAGCAATATCAATCACCATATCTTTATACAAAAAACCATAAGCAATATCAACATTATTTGGACGTGCCATATCAATAAACTTATGTACGATTTTACCTTGTAAGTCATATGCATATACTCCTCCTCCATCTTCTTTGTCTGTTCCTATAATTAAGCTTTTAGATTGATCTATTGGATTAATCCAAATAGCAGGATCATCTGTATCAAAAACTGTTTGCTCTGTAACAATTGTTGGCTGAATAGCATCTGGGGCTATAGGAGCTAACTTATCTTTACAACTACTCAATAATCCTAAGACCGCTAAAGAGTATAAAAATCTATATTTCATTATTTCTACTTTTTTATTTGATGTGTAAATAAAACCTTTGCTTCTTTCTTACCTGCTTGAACTACCTGAACTATTAATTCATTATCTAAAATAGTGAAAGTCATAAAACCTGGTTCTGCAGCGGCAAAAATGGTATGCTCCATATCTCCAGAAGCTCGAACTTCACTCGCTGCACCAGAAAGAAATTGTGTGGTATAACGATGTTTAGGCTTGATAATTTGCAGGTCATGTTCATGTCCACATATATAAGCATCTACTTTATGTCTATCAAAAAAATCCGCAAACTTTAAAGCAAAACCTTGTGTATCTTTATTTTCTTTACGCTTTCCTCCACTGTACATTGGATGATGTCCTACTACAATCTTCCATTTTATAGTATCATCTTCTTTACCTAAAGTTTCTTCAAGCCATTTCATTTGTTGTTCGGTGTCTTGTTGTCGTAAATCACCGTATTTACTTCTCTTGTGATAACTTTCTATAAATGGATTTGTATCCATTACTACTAACAATACCTTCTCACCATTATCTAATTTAAACTCTTTACTATAATAACGGTCTGGCATATTCCAACGTCTACTAATATTAGTATAATCTATTTGTGCTTGAACATTACCTAAATAATCATGATTTCCCAAAGCTACATACCAATCAGCATATAAAGATGGATTAGTATATATACTCTCAAACGAAGATATCCAATGATAATCGCTTGTGCTAGCAACTCCATTTGGGTAAAAATTATCACCTACTGATACTACAAATTCACCATCTAATACTACCATTGCATTTCCCATTTCTCTAGCCACATCTTTCTGGTAATAATCCCCTACACGTCCAAAATCTCCCATGACAATAAAGTTAAAACTATTCTCTTTGTGAGCTAAACTTGGAATATTACTTCCTGTATACCCCGTACTTTTTTCATATTCAAAAGGAGTCTGTGCTTGTATTGTAGCAGTACAAACTGCTAATAATAAACTATATATTATTTTTTTCATGATAGATTGTATAATAAAACTAGGGCGAATATTCTTCGCCCTAATTTCTATAGATATTTATTTATTAGAAATCAAACTTAAGTCCTAAAGTAAATTTAGGTTGGTAATACTCCATTTGTTTTACTCTATGACTCACTCCTTGATAATATCTTAGGGGTTGATTAGTCAAGTTATTTGCTTCAGCAAACACACGTAAATATGAAGTTATTTTATACGAAGCATTTGCATCCAAGAATAATTGTTTATCATAATAACTATCTTCAAAACTATTTCCTCCTAATGCATCTAAATAATCTGAAGAGTAATTTAATGATACACGGGCTGAGAAACGATCATTCTCCCAAGACAACGAACCATTAAACATATGCGGCGCTGCACCAGGTAACTCCATGTTTTTTCTTATCTCTCCATCTTCATTAGCTATTCCCTTAGCTTCTGTATATGTATAAGTATAATTCACATAGACTCCTAGACCTTTCCAAAATTTACCAGGTATAAAATCAAATTGTCTTTGAAAAGCCACCTCTACTCCAAACAAGTTTACTTGGTCTCCATTTCTTTGTTGCATAAACTTCCATTTGTCCTCTGATTGAATAGGATTAACTTGTCCGGGAAACAACTCGTTAAAGTTCTCATGTGTAAAAGAATCAGATCTATAGTTATAGATAAAATCTTTTAAGTTCTTATAAAAAACACCAGCAGAAAACATTCCTACAGATTGAAAATATTTTTCTGCCATTAAATCAAAGTTATAAGCATAAGTTGCCTTTAAGTCTGGGTTACCTGCAGATACCATATTATCTTGAGATACCACATTAATATATGGAGCTAAGGCATAATAGTCAGGTCTAGCTAAAGCAGTCGTAAAGGCTGCTCTATAAATCCAATCTGAATCTGTCTGATATTTAAAAGTAACACTAGGCAATACATTAGTATAATTATTTGTATTACTAACCTCTCCTATTAAGTCGCTTTCATCTACAATATGATTACCTGTATAATCTATACTTGTATGTTCAATTCGAGCTCCCAATATCATAGATAATTTCTCATTGAAGTCTTGATCCCAACGAATATATCCTGCATATATATTTTCTTTAGCTTTATAGTTTAAAGCTAAATATTCTCCTGGCACTGCCTCCTTCTTAAATAAATTAGAATTGTGGAAATCTAATCCTCCTAAATATTGATTTGAAGCAAAATGTCCTGGAACATATTTACTACCTGGTTGAAAACCAGATCCATCATAATAACTACCAGATACAGTAGCTAAATTGCCAATGGTATTCGTTCCTATTGGAGAGAACTCATAGAACATATTCTCTCTCTTTTTATCTTTTAGTCGAAGACGACCTCCGAATCTTAAACGTCCTTTTTGATCTTCAACAACAGAAAAAGGAACTCTAAAATTTAATTTAGCACCAAACTCACTATCCTTTGTGAAATTATCATTTTCTGATAACTTTCTCAATGAAAAATTATCTGGTCGATCTCCTAATGCAGTTACTAGTGGATATTTTCCATTAGTTAAATCTTCTTGCATTGCAACTTTCTTATTTTGAAAATCTATATAACGTTCTCCTGGACGATCTTCTGATGCACGTGAATAATTAACAGACCAATCCATATCTAAATTACTAGACCATAAATGCGTTCCACTTAATGCATAATTCTGAATTCTTTGATCTTCTAAACGAGTGTTTTTATTTCTATTATTATCAAGTCCTCCCTTTGTTTCTCTTCTTATATCGCCTGTAAACCCAGTGATATTGTTGTCTTGATCATACTCTGGCTTAATACCTCTGTAACGCACACGATAACGATTCTCTCTGTCATCTCTCCAGTTATACATTGCACTAGCATAGATAGTATGATTATCATTAATCTTATAATCAAAAGCTCCTGAGAAACTACGACGAACACGTTGTACATCGTACTTACGAATGTCATATTCGCTCATATAAATATTGTCATACTTATCCTTACTCCATACTCCCTCTACATTATCTGATCCAAAATTATTACTATTATAAGAACCACTTAAGATCATTCCGAATTTAGAATCTAAAAAACGATTACCATACACAAAACTTCCTATATAATTTCCTTTGTCTCTTATAGGGTTAAGTCCGCCTGCTAGAGTTGCCGAAATACGCTCTCCATAAGGTGAAGCACGAGTAATCAAATCAACAGATCCTCCTATGGCATCAGCATCCATATCTGGAGTTAAGGTTTTGTTTACTTCTATAGAAGATATCATATCCGCAGGAATTAAATCCATCTGAACATTTCTATTATCTCCTTCTGCTGAAGGAATACGATCTCCATTTAATGTAACAGAATTTAAACTAGGAGCTAAACCACGGATAACTATATTACGAGCTTCTCCTTGATCATTTTGCATTGTGATTCCTGGTACACGTTTTAGAGCATCACCAATATTAGAATCAGGGAAACGCCCTACTTGGTCTGCTGAAATAACATTAGTAACATTAGCATTATTCATCTGTTGATTTAATGCTTTAGCTTGTCCTTTTAAACGTTCTCCTATTACTACAATACCTTCTAAGGTTTCTACATCTGTTGAAAGACTTAAATTAATAACTTTATTATGTCCTGAACTCACTTCTACTTCTTGTTCTACTGAAGTATAGCCAATATAACTTACTGATAAGACATATTTCCCTTCTGGAATATTTAAAAATTCATAATACCCATTATTGTTACTTACCGTATATTGCTTGCCATTATCTAATAAAACAGCTGCACCTGGTAATGAACTCTTATCACCAGAGTCTATTACTCTTCCTGACACAATTCCTTTTTTAACACTATTATTTTGTCCTTGTATTGGTATTGCAAAACAAATTGCAAATAAGAAAAATAAGTACTTTAATTTCATAATAATAACATTGAATAGTTTTGCTAGCAAACTTAGTATCAACCTATCAAGTCAATGTTTAGTTAATATTATTAATAAACAAATTACTATATTTTAAAATAGATATAAAATAAACGAAAATAGAATCAATAAAAAACCATATATCTAAATAAACACACTTTAATTCAACAAATCCACACACAATTACTAAAATTACCAATCAATCCAACATTAACGATTTATTAATTATCTATTCCAACGTTAATTTACTGAAAACAACAAGCCCTTATAGGATATCTATAAGGGCTTGTTTATACATAAAAAACTTATCTAATTAATTACTTTTATTCTCAATAGACACACCTTCTAGGGCAGGATCATTAACTAAAGCATACGAAGTATATTTTCTGATAGGAACTATTTCCTTCTTACTTTCCACACCATTCTCACCCTTAATCGTTATGAACTGTTTACCTTCACTAGTTAAACTTATAGCAGAATAAGGTATCTCTATAACATCTTTATACACTAACGAAATCACCACTCTATTCTCTGCAATCCCTTCTCCATTTAGTTTTAAACCTTCTATCACTTGAGGTGATTTATCTAAAAAGAAAATATTTGTATCATTCTTAAGATTTACTTTGATAGGAATGCGTTGCCCTTCCTTAGTTTCAAATGAGCTTACAAGGGTATTCTGTCCTGTCATACCTTGTTTCCATTGTACCATATCACTAGTAGGTATTTCAAAAAACACATCATAGCCCACTATAGTATATAAACTATGCTTATCATTCGCTGTCAATATATCGCCTACTTTTACAGTGATATTCTTTACTACACCACTATATTCAGACTTAACAGCATATCTACTATACTTGGTATCTGATGCATTTATTTTATCACTTAGCTCAACTACATTCTTACGCAACTCTTCCACAACCTCGCGTTGTTTAACAAAAGCGACGCTGTCTCTTCTTGCTAACTTTTGTAATCTATTCTCTGCACGTTCTAGATCTTTCTTGAGCCCTTTGTACTCACTCTGTTCTTTATCCTTCTCTTTCTTAGAGACCTGTAGACTCCCCACCTCTACTTCATAGATTACCTGTCCTTCTGAGACTGCCTGTCCTTCTTTTATAAAAAGCGACACTACTTTCCCTTCTATAGACTCCTTGACAGGTGTACTATACTTCATCTTGACCTTAGCTGCATACTCTTTTGTATAAGTATGGTATTTACTATTCAACACTAAGACTGTAGGAGCTACTACCTCTTTTACCTCTTCTGTTTTCTCCTCTTCCTCTTCTAAGGCTACTTCATTGTCAGTTTGGACTACTTCTTCAGTGGCTACAATCGTTTTAGATTCAGTCACCTCCTTTTCTTCACCTTTATCCTTATTTCCATAATAACCTACCCCTACTAAGAATACAATACTTAGAAGTGTCATTATAATCTGCTGAAGTTTTACATTTTTTTTATTCATAACCCACTCTTATCCTTACAAAGATAACTAACTGATGCAAAGGACTGAAAAAAAACAATCCAAACATCTAAATTACAATAAAAAAAACCAATATTGTAAACAATATTGGTTTCATCCTCAATCAAAAATCTACTAGAGTATACTAATGTCCTCCCAAAGCTCTATATAAATCAACTAGCGACGCTAAATGATCTCTTTTTAACTCTGCAAAACTCAAACTACTCTGCAATGCTAAACTCTGTGCATTAATAACCTCTAAGTAAGATGCCTTATCCATCTCAAACATAAATTTGATATTAGCTAAAGAAGTGTTTAGAATATTCACTCGCTTTTGCATCATCTCTTCTTTTTGAGATAGTTTATCGATTTTTACCAATGCATTATGTACATCCGTAAAACCAACTATAACTTTATTTTTAAATTCTATACCTGCTTTTTCTCGTTCTACAACAGCGATTTCATAAGCTGTTCTTAACTTCTTCTGATTAAATATAGGCTGTATTAAACCACCACCAAACATACCAAATAAAGAGGCTGGTGTCTTAAACCACTGTGAACTTTCAAATGCATTTAATCCTCCTTGAGCAGATATAATCAAATTAGGATACATCTGCCCTTGAGCTGCTCCTACTTTTGCATTAGCTGCTTTTAAAGCATATTCTGCTACTTGTACATCTGGACGAGTACTTAAAAAATCCGCAGGTACTCCTGTATTTAAATCTGTTGAAAAATTTAAATCACTAATCGTAACAGAGCGAGATATAGCCTGCGGATAATTATTTAAAAGCAAATTCAATCCACTTTCTTGTAAGGCAATTTCTTGCTCTATCTGAGGTAATAATTCTTTTGATTCTAACCACTGTGCCTCTGCTTGTTGCATCGCTACAATAGTCTCGTTACCTACCTCGAACATCTTTTTAGTTAATAAGTATGTACTCTCACGAAGTGCAATACCTTCTATCGCTATTTCGAGCTGTTCGTCTAACATTAGTAAGTTGATATAACTAGTAGCTACCTCAGCTACTAATCTATTTTGGATAGCTCTCTTTACCTCTTCCGTCTGCATCATAGTTGCTAATGCAGCTTCCTTCTCTCTTCTAAGCTTCCCCCATATATCTAACTCCCATGATAAATCAAGGCTTGCTGTAAAATCATCATTAACACGTCCTGCCCCACTAGCCGCCAATTGGCTATTCTTAGAAGACTCTGTTCTACTACCTGCTACGTTCATAGTCAACTGTGGCAATAGTGCCATTTTTGACTGAGTGAATAACAACCTTGTTTGTTCGATATTTTTAACAGCAACTTGTAAATCAGCATTGCGCTCTAATGCAGATTCAATCAAACTCGTTAATTCAGTGTTCTTAAAGAATTCCGAATAACTCAACTTCGCTAGATTATTAGCTGTAGTATCAGAAGCAGTCTCTTGATAAAACTGCTCTGGTGTGTCTACAGTTGGTCTTTCATAATTCTTACCTACTTTACAAGCAGTTAATAATGTCGAACCAATCGCTATATATACTATTTTTCTCATTGTTTTCTTGTTTTGAACTACCATTAATCTCTTAGTTTTCTACAACTTCAGAAACGTCTGGTTGCTTACCACTAATTTTCTCTTGTAAGTACTGGAATGCAACATAAAGGAAAGGAATAACGAATACTCCTAGAATAACTCCTAATACCATCCCTCCTGCTGTACCAATACTAATAGAGTGGTTACCTTGTGCTGACGAACCTTGAACGAACATCAAAGGAATTAGACCTGCTACGAAAGCAAATGATGTCATCAAGATAGGACGAAGTCGTAAACGCGAAGCTTCTAATGCTGAGTCTACAATACTCATCCCCCCTTGTCTTTTCTGAACAGCAAACTCTACAATCAAAATTGCATTCTTCGCGAGCAGTCCGACCAGCATGATGAGCCCTACTTGCACATAAATATTATTAGCAATACCTACTGAACCTATGGCTAAGAATACTCCCATAATACCAACTGGTAGTGATAACAACACTACTAATGGTAAGATATAACTCTCATACTGAGCTGAAAGAATAAAGTAGATAAACAAGATAGATAATCCAAAGATAAACACCATCTGTCCTCCAGATTTCTTCTCTTCTTTACTCAGTCCTAACCATTCAATACTATATCCTGAAGGTAACTTCTCTGCCGCTACTTTCTCTACTGCCGCCATCGCATCCCCTGTACTTGTACCAGGGTTGATAATACCATTTACAGCGATAGAATTAAATAAGTTATGACGACTGATAGCTTGTGGTCCATACACTTTCTCTAAGTGCGCTAAAGAACTAATCGGAATCATCTCTCCCGAACCAGCTGTCACATAGATAGTTTTAAAAGATTCTTCATCTGCTCTAAATTGAGCATCTCCCTGTACAAACACCTTAAACTGTTTACCAAAACGGTTAAAGTCATTTACTTGTGCTGATCCGTAGAACAACTGTACTGCACTCATCATATCACTTACTTCCACTCCGTGCATCTTTGCCTTCACAGGATCTACTACGATTTTATACATTGGGAAGTTTGCTTTAAACATTGTGAAGGCACTTAGCACTTCATCAGTCTCACTTAGATCTTGATTAAACTGATTTACAACATTTGCAAACTCTGTAATATCTCCACCACGTCTATCCTGAACTACCATCTCTAATCCATCAAAATCTCCAAATCCTGGAACTGTTGGGTTAGCAAACACATAGAAATCACCTTCTTTTAATGATGATAATTCTTGATTTAACTGTGCAATCAACTCATTGATGTCAGTTACCTCTCCTCTTTCTTCTAAAGCTTTAAAAGAAATGAATCCCATACCATAAGCTGGACTGGCTGCATTACCTAAAATGTTGAATCCTGAAATAGTGGTTACAGACTTAATAGCAGGGTTCTTTCTCATGATCTCATCCCCTTCTTTTAAGACCTGTGCTGTTCTATCAATAGATGACCCAGGAGGTAATGATAGAGCAAACATCGCAAATCCCTGATCTTCATTAGGAATAAACCCTTTAGGAGTTGTATTCATTAAGAATACCATTCCTACTATAGAACCTACTAGAATACAGAAACTCAATACTTTTCTTTTGATTAAGAAATGTACTCCTTTTATATATCTATTCGTTAATGCTGTAAATCCTGCATTAAACGATCTAAAGAACCTTCTCTTAAACCCATCTTTCTTTACCTCTCCCGTATGTTCTAAATCATGGTGATGATTCTTTAATAACAAGGCACATAAGGCAGGACTCAATGTCAAGGCATTTACAGCAGAAATCATAATCGCTATCGCAAGTGTATATGCAAATTGCTTATAGAATACTCCCACTGGTCCTTCCATAAACCCTACAGGTAAGAATACTGCTGACATTACTAAAGTAATCGAGATAATCGCTCCTGAGATTTCACTCATGGCCTTAGTAGTTGCCTCTTTGGCATCTAAGCCCTCGAGTTCCATCGTACTGTGTACTGCCTCTACTACTACAATGGCATCATCCACTACAATACCAATAGCTAGTACTAATGCAAACAACGTCAACATATTAATCGAGAACCCTAACATATTCAAGAAGAAGAAGGTACCGATTAATGATACTGGTACTGCTATCGCTGGAATAATAGTTGATCTAAAATCTTGTAAGAAGATATATACAATCAGGAATACTAATAAGAATGCCTCTATTAATGTTGTTTTTACCTGATTTATAGATTCATCTAACTGTGTTTTATTAGCGAACGTTACATTGTATTTTAGCCCTTTTGGCAACTGAGGAGTTAATTCTTCTAATACCTTGTACACTTGAGTTTGAATCTCATTTGCATTAGATCCTTTTGTCTGGAACACAGCCATTGTTACAGCTTCTTGTCCATTGATTTTATTCTCCTCATCATACGCTACTGCACCAAACTCGATGCGTGCGATATCTTTTAAATAAAGTACATTACCACTTTTATCTGCCTGTACTACAATATTCTCGAATTGTTCAGGAGTATTATATTTACCTGGGTATGTCAATGTATATTGTACTGCTCCTCCTGCATTCTGACCTAAGTTACCTGCAGCTACTTCCATACTCTGACTTTGGATAGAACGCTCTACATCAGCAGGAGTTAATCCTCTATTTGCCAGTTTATGTGGATCTAGCCATATACGCATAGCATAATCCTTCTCACCGAATAGCTGTACGTTACCTACCCCTTTAATACGTTTTAACTCACGTACTAAGTTGATACGAGCATAATTCTGTACGAAGGTTTCATCATATAGAGCAGCATCCTCACTGATAAGGTCTACTACCATGATCATACCTCTCTGTTCTTTCTGAGTGATTACCCCCGCTTGTAATACCTCAGCAGGTAAGATACCTGTCACCTGAGCTACCCTGTTCTGTACGTTTACTGCCGCCTGATCAGGATCAGTTTCTAAATCAAAGAATACTGTGATAGCTGCTGTACCATCATTACTAGCTGTTGACTCTATATGAGTCATATTTTCTACCCCGTTAATTACCTCTTCTAAAGGAGTCACTACTGATTTCAATACTGTCTCAGCATTACCTCCCGGATAAGAAGCCATTACAGTTACACTCGGAGGTGCAATATCAGGGAACTGTGCCATAGGTAACTGTGTAAGTCCTACTGCCCCTAATATAACAATGATAAGAGATATAACTGTAGCTAATACAGGTCTATGTATTATCTTTTTAAGCATTTGATCTGTTTGTTTTAATTAAATAAAGAATCTTTGAGCCTACTTACTCGCTTGCTTTAGCAGTTTCTGTACTTGTATTACCTCCTGCATTTTTTGCTGCAGATAATACCGTCACAGTCATACCATCTTGCAGTTTATCTACTCCTGTTGTTACAAGGGTTTCTCCTTCTTTCACACCATCAGCGATAAAATAAGTATGCAAGTTCTTTCCGATAATTTTAAGTTGTCTTTGATCAACTGTATTGTCTTTATTCACTACATAAGCAAAGATCTTATCTTGTAAGTCTGCAGTAGCAGCTATAGGTACTTGTACAGCATCTTTATGTGTAGCCATAAGGTTCACAATACCTGTCCCTCCATTTCTCAATAAACGATCTGGATTATCAAATACTGCACGTACACTGATAGAATTAGTACCTGCATCGAACTCTCCATTGATTACATCTACCTTACCACTTATAGGATACTTATCTCCATTACTTAATTCTAATTCTATAGGCATCTTCAGTACATTCTCTGAACCACCATTCTCTTTTACTAGATTAAAGTAGTCTGCTTCTGTCAATGAGAAATAAGCGAACATCTGAGAGATATCAGACATCGTAGTTAGTTCCTCTACTTCACCAGCTGTCACTAAGTTTCCTACACGCTTAGTAATACGTCCTAAGAATCCATCTACAGGAGCCTTAATCGTACAGTAGCTTAAGTTTAACTTTGCTTCTGCCACAGCCGCCTCTGCCTGAGCCACGTTTGCTTTAGCGTTATCTAACACCGCTTGTGCAGTTTTTAACTGTATTGGAGATACAAAAGAATTATCTAATAAAGACTGTACTTTATCTTTTTCTAATTGAGCATTTACGAGAGCTGCCTGAGCTGCTTTTAGACTAGCATTTGCATTATTTAGTTGTATTTGATACGGTTGAGCGTCTATTAAGATTAATGCCTGCCCCTTCTTTACATAACTTCCTTCTTCTACAAGAATCTTATCAATATAACCCGAAGCTTGTGCACGTACTTCTACATTCACCCTTCCTTCTAACGATGCTGTATATTTTTTTAATACAAGAGCATCACCCTTCTCTACTACACTTGTTCTAACTTCTAATGAAGGCTGCCCTGCATCTCCTTCACTTGATTGCTTATTACAGCTAACGAAAAATACAGATAAACCAAATAATAGGCCTCCTAAAAACAAAACTTTCGTACTTCTATAAATTTTATTCATTTCTAACGCTTTTTACACAACAAAAATCAAAAATTATACCGCTCCTACTTCTAGAATTAGTTCGAAGCGTAAAAATTCGAACCTGAAGCGTCAAAAGGGCTTACTTACCTGAATAAACTATCTCTTATACTTACACATAGACACAAAAAAAGCTACTAATGTAGCTTTATGAATTTAACCAATTTTTAAGTAATGGTGCCTTCTCACGGCTTACGATTACCTCTCTCTGAGGATCTTTTACTAAGCCTATTTTTAATTTCCCGTTATAGTAGTTCTGTACATGCTCTATACTATCTACACTCACGATATGTTGTCTATTCGCTCTAAAAAATATCTCAGGTGACAGCTCTTCTTCTAACTCCTCTAAGGTCTGACTTACGATTACAGTAGTTTTATCCTTTAAAACTAGATGTGTAATCTTTAATTCTGAATAAATAAAATCAATCTCATCCACCTTCACAGTCTTAAAACCATCCTTATAAGGAATCAAAAAACGAGAGCGGTAAAAAGCTTCTTTCTTGTGTAAGCTACCTAATATATCTTTAATCGAATCACTTAATACAGGAGAACTTCTAAGTGCTTTAAACTTATTCAATGCCTGCTCTAACTCTTCTTCCCTTACAGGCTTCATGATATAGTCTATACTATTCACCTTAAATGCTTTTAGAGCATACTCATCATAAGAAGTCGTAAATATCACAGGTGCTTTTATCTCTATCTGCTCGAATATCTCAAAACACAAACCGTCTTCTAATCTAATATCCATCATGATCAAGGACGGTTCCTCATGATGCTGTAACCATTCTATACATTCTTTTACACTTTCTACTACAGCTACGATTTCTATTGTAGAATCTAATACCTGCAATAAACGAGATAATTTATTAGCATTTCTTACCTCATCCTCTACGATCAAAACTTTCATCATGTATATTTTCTTTCTTAAGCTATTATTTCTAATTATTTATCATTCTTATTTAGTAACAAAGGCAACCTTACCACAAAATCTTTATCCGTTTTCTGAATAAGAACCTTGTGTTTACTTAGCAGACGATAGCGTTCTTTAATATTCATCAACCCTACTTTAGAAGAAGGTAAGGTTACGACTAACTCTTGAATATTATTGCGAATCACAACATAATCCTCTTCTACATAAATATCTATTCTTAGTGGACTCTCTTTAGAAGCACTATTGTGCTTCACAGCATTCTCTACTAATAACTGTATAGCGATGGGTGCCACATAGAAGTTTTTTTTATCCTCCTCTTGCACATTGATATTTAACTGTACTTTCGCCCCCATTCTTTCTTTAATTAAGTAGAAATAAGATTCTACGAAAGTCAACTCTTCTGACAGACTGATGGTGTTCTTTCTCACATTAGATAGCATATAACGATATACTAGTGATAAGTGATCTATAAACTTCACAGCGATATCCTGATCTTCTATTACTAACTCCGATAATGTACTAAAGTTATTAAATAAAAAATGAGGGTCTAGTTGCATCTTTAGTGATTCTAACTCTGACTGACTCGCGATACGTTCTAGTTGTTCTGCTTTTAATTTAAGCTCTGCAGCATCCACCATGGACTTTTTCCAATTATTAATCAAAAAATAACCTGTGTGAATAGCACTGATAAAAATCCCTGTATTCAAACTAATGATTAATGACTGCCATAAATCTATCTTTGCCTCTAAATCTATTAACTCAAAAGACTCGTAAGGAGATAGATAAACATACACAAAATTAATAGCAAAATACACTGTAAAGATAAATATAAGTAGTAAGAAGAACTGTACTACTACACGCATCACTGGCTGTTTATCCCAAGGCAAAAACTTGTTCAAAGCTCTACTCAACCAAAGGCTCACCTCTGTAATGGCCATACAATATAGAAAAAGAACAAAGGCTGACTCCCACATCTCTTCTACATCCATTCTGAACCAATCTGCGTCATAAGGATTAAGTAAAAAATGAGAGAATAGGTAAAGTAAAAAAACTAATGGCACTACCATTAATCGATAGTGTTTTAAAAACAGTGATTCCTCTTTTACTTTCTTGGTCGACATCTTCCTTAATTAAATTCTATAACAAAAGTAAATCTATATTTCCACATTTAGAACCTTACCTTACTCAAAATGATATATCCTATCTTGAAACGGAAAAATACTACACCTACTTGTATTCTTTATCCATATTACCCATTTTAATTTCCAAAAATCATGTAATTAATACGAAAAAAACACAATTAGATAAAATCAACTGAGATTTATACAAATAGCACATACCCATTTGCCAAATATATAATAACAAAAAAAGTAGTATAACATCCACTAGCTATACTACCTCTGGTAAAATGAAACAAAACAAATTATTTAATTAAAAGACACTTCTAACGCTAACATCTCAACTCTGTCAAACCTACTAACCTATTCTCAAAAAATTCTACAAAAGAATAATCTAATACACTAATCACACCTACCTCTTCTGATAATAATGCTGTTAATGTCTGTATATCATCTTGTAGGATATATTCTATATCTAAATCTGTATCTTCTAAGAGTTCTTCTACACTATCAATATCACAGTACTGATTCTCATCTAATAGTACAATAGCCCCTTTATGCTCTCCTATCAACAATTCTCCTATCAAGGTATGCTCATCCCATCGCCCTATAATAAAGATATACGAAGAGAAGATAGAGTCCTCATTCATCTCCTGAATAGACAATACATGATCTGTAGTAGTAAAAGTAAAGAAAGACACTGAAGCAACAGTTCTCATCAAAGCAGTATGGCTACTAACTAACAGAAAACGAAAGTAATCATCCGAAAAGTTATAAGTATGCCTTAAGCCATTTATCTCATGCTTAAAAAGCACATCAACTCCTGAATCTATCAGAAATCGATAACGTAAAAATTCATTCATAGTAGTTGTATTGGTTACCTTAAAATTAATCAATTTAAAGGTATCAAAACACTCCTAACTAAAAACATAACATTCTGATAACATTGATATTAAATCTAAAAATAAAATGTATAAAACGAAGAATGGGACAAAATAATTAATGAGCCTAAACCTGATGATAGACCAATGCAACTATTAATAGATTATGATGAAAAAGGAAAAGTTATCTATCTATTATTATGTAGATACTTCTCTGATTCTGAGTTTAGAGCTATAGAACCTGTCAAAACTATATCAGAGCCTGACTTCTCTCAACTCCTTAATAAATTTAAACAAACCACTAAATTCTAATTGATTATAACGAATCACTATATACCTCCCCTACTTCCTACACCCTCTTTTCTCCTATCTTTTTTTTCACTACCTTTGCCTACAGTAAAGGCTTTGACTCAATGTCCATTATTGAGAATATTCTTCTATTCAAAGTCTGGTACGTCTCACCAAAAAGAAAGCACAAACCACAGCTTTCAAAATCCTAATTTCAAAATTTCAACAAGTTTTTTAACGCTATGAATTTGTCATAAATCGAGTACTCATGCGGTCTCAGTTGCTATTTGTTCGGAAGGTGTTCGGAAAACACCCCCTTTTTCCGAACACTTTGCAATGAACTTCCGAACAGCGCCCAAACAACCTTCCCAAAAGCCTTGCTATCACTGGCTTTGTTGCGTGCTCTAAATCACTAAAAAACACCCAAATGTTAATATTTTTAACAGCTGTGATTTGTCCTGTTTTTAGATTTTAGATTGGTTAAAATATTCTCATATTTAGAACTTATACAAGCATTACTCTGCTCTAAATCTATTAAAATAGATATACTTCATCTAACATTAAATTTCTCTAATCCTAAAAAATGGCTTGATTTATGATTTAGTTTTGCAATAAAATCAGAGCTATGAACATACTTTTAATAGAAGACGAAGTAAGTGTATCTAACTTCATTAGAAAAGGTCTAGAGGAGAGCCAACATCAGGTGGCTTTTGCCTACGATGGGATGATAGGATTACAACTAGCGATGGAACAAGAGTTTGATTTGATTATTCTAGATGTCATTCTTCCTTATATGAACGGATTCGAAATCTGTCAACAAATAAAAAAATACAAAGGAGATATTCCCATCCTCATGCTGACGGCATTATCTACGCTAAATGATAAGGTCAAAGGATTTAATATGGGGGCAGATGACTACCTGACGAAACCTTTTCACTTCGAAGAATTATTGCTGAGAATAAAGGCACTGACCCGTCGTAATACAATGGCTATGCCTACTCTAGAGTATAAAGCTGCGGATCTAATCATGAATACGTATAAAAAAACGGTTACGAGAGCAAATAAAGAAATCGTTTTAACCCAAAAAGAATATACCTTACTAGAGTATTTCTTAGTAAATAAGAATAGGGTATTAACGAGAACACAGATAGCTGAGGCGGTCTGGGGTATCGGTTTCGATAGAGGGACGAACCTCATCGATGTATATGTCAATTATGTGAGACGCAAAATAGACAAAGAGTACAGCACACAACTGATACATACAGTTATCGGTATGGGGTATATACTAAAGGATGAATAGGTTTTTGGTTTTCAATTAACGGTTAGCGGTTTACAGTTAACGGTTAACGGTTCACAGTTTTCGGTCTACAGTTTTCGGTCTACAGTTTTCGGTTTTGCCCTACGAACGTAATGTACTTAGATGATGTAATAGCCTAATGATTGATACAATAGCCTAAACAGTTTCACAACATCACGACATCACAAAAAAACGATTTCACAAAAAGACTATTTCACAAAAAGACTATTTCACAAAAAAACAGAATAATGAAAATACGCAATAGACTTTCACTACAGTTCTCTGGCTTATTTGCGATACTCCTATTGGGAGTGCTAATTGCAGTCTATTTTGTAGTATCTAGCCATTGGCAAAATACCTTCTTTAAACAATTAGAAGATCGCGCCTTCACAGTAGGCCATAACTATCTAGCAGAAGACAACTTCACCAAGGCAGAGTTCGATGAGGTCTTGCGCAAATATCCTCGTACATTACCTCTAGAGAAAATAAGAATCTATGACATTAATCTAGATCCAACCTTTATAGAAGAAGGGGATCTAAAATGGGATAAAAAGACACTAGAAGAGGTTATTGCAAAAAAGAAGATATACTTTAAACTTGATCAGGAGTACGTGGTAGGTATTTTCTATAGAGATAATTCTGGGGACTTTATCGTGATGGCTAAAGCAACTAATGAAAAAGGAGTAGCAGCATTACAACAGTTAAGAACAGTTATGCTGATCAGTCTAGTGATTGCCTTACTTATTACTTTTTTCCTCTCGCGTTTATTCGCTGGTTATTTTCTAATCCCGATTACCAGAATTAATAAGTACTTCGCGAAGAAGAATATAAATACTTTATTTCAGCCCATCCCTACACAGGATATGTCTAAAGACGAGATACGTACGTTAAGCGAGACTATTAATGATCTCTTTAATCGAGTACAAGAATCCTTTGACAACCAACAGGCATTCGTGTCTCATGCTTCGCATGAGCTAAAAACGCCTATCGCTTCTCTTATGGGGAATGCTGAGATAGCGCTACGTCAGAGCAGAACAGAACAGGAGTACGTAAAGGTACTACAAGGGGTAGTGAACGATGCAATACACATAGATCAGATGATCAATAATCTATTGGCATTATCACAACTAGACAGTTCTGTGTATCCATTACATAGACATGCTTTTGAAGAATTCTGGTGGACGATGATAGACCACCTTATAGCAGCTCAAAAAGACTTAAACCTAAACCTGACCATCAGCACAGAAGAAGACTTACACGAGCTATTCTTTAATGGCAACGGCAACTTATTAGAGCTAGCCCTTTCTAATATTATATTGAATGCCAACAAGTTTTCTCACAATGCACCTATAGAAGTAACACTGGATACTGATACCCACAATATCATTATTATAGTAGAAGATAAAGGCATTGGGATAAAAAAAGAGGATCTAGACAAACTATTTCTTCCTTTTTACCGTTCTAGTAATGCATTCGGGATAAAAGGAACTGGACTAGGTCTATCGTTAGCTTCTAAAATAGTACAATTGCACAAAGGCACATTGACCATAGAATCAGAACTAACAGTAGGTACTAAAGTGACCTTAATGATTCCGAAACTGCATCAATAGTAGTCATCTCAATCATTATCTAAATTATAATTCAACCTAACAGCGAGTATAAGATTTTATACTCGCTGTTTTTTTTGTGATGTTGTGGAGTTGTTTGTTGAAGGAGCTTGGTAGGCCCTCTAAGAGTATTTAACTATTAAACATCAGATGAAAACTGTTAAACCCAATCTCACATTAAAATTTTCTAATCTCCTTTTAATCCCCTATTCACATCTCTTTAAGACCGTCCTAATTATCGTGAAATAAGTTTGCCTTGTTAAAAAGAAAGTAAAAAAATAGACAAGAATTTATTTTATGCATATCACTAAAAGATCATTGTTATCCCTAGCTTTAGTACTGTCAGCGACAGTGACTAGCTATGCACAGGATAAAAAAGCACCTATCGTGGTGAGAGATGCGGAAACGCTAATTCCGCTACCTGGCGTGACTATCGAAGACATTACAAATGATAAAGTAGATATTACTTTAGACAATGGACAATTCGAATTAGACAATACAGACTTAAAAGAGATAAAACTACGCCTAACTTATATCGGATATACAGATAAAGAAATAACAATAAAGGTGGGAGATTATCCTTCATTTATAGACTTAGATGTAGAGGATAATTTATTAGAAGGAATTGTCGTAACAGGATATACTAAACAGTCTCGTTCTAAAACAACAGGAGCTGTCAGTAAAATAGAAGCTCAAGCGATCAATAAATCACAAGTGAGTTCTATGGATCAAGCCTTACAAGGACAAGTGCCTGGGTTATATGTGGCTTCTCCTTCTGGGCAACCTGGTACTCCTGGTAGGGTGACTATCCGCGGTATCGGTTCTCTTCAGGATGAGAACACGAATCCTCTTTATGTATTAAATGGAATGCCTATCTCTCCTGCTACATTTTCTGCTCTGAATCCTGAAGACTTTGAAGATATCACTGTTCTAAAAGATGCAGCGGCTACTGCTCAGTATGGTTCTAGAGGAGCTAATGGGGTGATCGTAATCACTTCTAAGAAAGGGGCACATGACTCTGATGGATTAAGGGTAACTTATCAAACTCAATACGGGTATTCTGAAGCCAATAACAGCAAATGGGATATGATGAATACGAACCAACGTCTTCAGTTCGAAGAAATGCTTCAAGACCAAGACTTACCTGGATGGGCATATTCTAGAAACAACCCTTATAAGACAGTAAATGGTGTACAGGTAGCTAAGACAGATGTTGATTATATAGAAGGAGATAGACGATTAGCTGAGATTAGACAGACTAATATTGATTGGAAAAAGAAGTTAATGAGAAGAGGGATTAATCAATCTCATAACTTAAGCTTCCAAGGGGGCGATGATAAGACTCAACACTATACTTCATTAAACTACTTCAAACAAGATGGTGTATTATACAACTCAGGTATAGAAAAGTTCAATGTGAATAGTAATATTCACCATAAGTCTGGTAGATTGAGTACTAACTTCTTCTTCAACTTAGCGAATATTAATAGTCAAACTTCAGAGTCTGACTTTGATGTAAGCGAGACAAATCCTGTAGCTTCTATGTACTTCGCGTTACCTTATGAGAATCCGTATGATGAAGATGGAAAACTTACTCCTGGTACGAATAGATTTGGTACAAATGCTTTAGCAATGTATAACGATGTTAGCCGAAGAGAAAAACAGCAGAAAGGTGTATTAGCAGGTAACTTTGCTTTTGATATTACAGATGACTTTAAACTTACTAGTACAATAGGGGTTGATTATACTAAGCTAAGTAATACACATATCATCAAACCTGATACGTACTTCGGAGACCTAGTAGAAGAAGGTGGTAAAGGAATGTATAGTCAAGGTGATCAGACTAACATCGGGCTAATGGCTAACTTCGGGGCTAACTATAAATACAGATGGGATGCACACGAGATAGAAGCGATAGCCTTAATGGAGATGAATAGACAGAAGTATAACTATCACGGCTTTACAGGATATGGGTTAATAGATGGGCTAGACCATACCGCAGGTGGTATCACACCAGGTACACCTGAGAATGACTTCATTCCTAAGATAGAGGGTAGAGCTTCTGAGAACTTATTACTTTCTCAAGTTGCTTTAGTGAGATACTCATATGAGAACAGATTTACGTTGTCTACGAGCTTAAGAAGAGATGGTTCATCCCGTGTACCTCGTAATAACAGATATAAGTACTTCTATGCTGTGGGAGGTAGTTGGAATATGAAAACAGAAGACTTTATGCAGAATATAGATGTTATCTCTATGGCACGTTTAAGAGCTAGTTATGGATTAACAGGTAATGCTAATGGCTTCGCTAGTGACTTCGGGTACCGCCGTCTTTATGGCCCTGGTCAATACAACGGAGGTACTGCCCTTAACCCTATAACGCCAGGGAACAATCAGTACAACTGGGAAATGAATAAGATTCTAGACTTAGGGTTAGAGTTCGGTTTATTTGAAAACAGATTAATTGGAGAAATAGACTTCTATAACCGTATTACGAGTGATTTATTCTTAGATAGATCTCTTTCTAGTACATCGGGGTTTGAATCCATAGCAGATAATATGGGTAAAATTCGAAACCGTGGTATTGAATTAAAACTGTCTGGAGATGTGGTAAGAAGTGGAGACTTCACCTTTAACTTAGGAGTTAACTTTGCTTATAACAAGAATAAAATCTTGAGCCTAGGAGATGAGGATGAAATCATCACAGAAGACTACTCTATCCATCAAGTCGGCAAGCAAATAGGACATTTCTATATGGTGAAATGGGCTGGTGTAGATCAGCAGACAGGTGCTCCACTCTATTATGACAAAGAAGGTAATATCACGACTACTTATGATCCTGATAATGCTGTATTAGTTAAAGGAGGGTTTGACCCTGCTATCAAAGGAGGGTTTACAACTAACTTTAAATACAAAAACTTAGAAGTAAGCGCCTTATTCTCTTTTATTAAAGGAATGTATAGACTTAACACAGGAGAGTTTTACAGAACATCCGCAGACCAAACTTACCGTATCTATAACCAGTCTACAAGTATGTTAGATATGTGGCAAAACCCTGGTGATGTCAGCGATAATCCTAGTGCAAAATACGCTCGTTATATGACTGATAGAGAGCTACAAAAAGCAGATTACTTAAAACTTAGAAACTTAAGTGTAAACTATAGATTTAAAGACTTCGGTAAATGGAATAAAATAGTGAAAGAGATCAATATATTCGCTCAAGGGCAAAACCTATTGACTTGGACAAACTTCAAAGGACAAGATCCTGAAGATGACAACAACTGGTACCAATATGAATACCCATTACCACGTACCATCACAGCAGGTGTAAAAGTAATTTTTTAAAGCAATGACAATGAGAACAACCATATATAAAATCAGTGCAATACTATGCTTAGCATTAGGAGCTATTAGTTTCCAGAGTTGTGATAGTATGCTAGATATAGACCCTAAAGATGCTGTAAATGAAGAACATATTTACAGTTCGGTTAAGCAATTTGAGTTTGGAGTATTAGGAGCTTATACAGAGCTAAACCTAGAATACAATACCTTAATCGGTTCGATCATGGCAGATGATTGTAAACTAGCTCCTAGTAATGCTGGGGTAAACTCTTATGCTGTCAATCTTAACCGATGGACTTTTAGCGCAGACGATGACCTTCTACAACAGATATGGATAGATTACTACCACAGCGTGTACAAGATTAACACACTACTAGAAAACATCCATAAAGTGCCTACTAGCAATGAGGCTGAAGTAGAAAAACTAAAGGAACTAAAGAGTGAATTACACGGTCTAAGAGCTTTAATACACTTCGAACTACACCGTATGTTTGGACAGTCTGAATACTTAGGGATGACAGCTTATACAATCCCTTATAAGACGAGTTCTGATGTATATGGGAAGCCAGGTAAACAAACAATACAAGACTTCTATAAACAACTAGAGAATGATCTAGTGGAAGCAGAACAGCATATTAATAAAGATACCACTATTCGCTTAAGTGAGGATGCTATCTTAGCTTTAACTGCACGTGTGGCATTATATTCACATGACTATACAAAAGCAGAAAGATATAGTACTCTGCTAATTAATAAATATCCACTAGCAACGGCAAAAGAGTTTGAAGGAATATGGGAGGACACTTCTAATGCTGAGGTTATTTTTAAACTGAAGCGCAACAATGATGACAACATTAGACCTAACATATTCTGGTATGACTTCAGCAATGGTAAAACACTGTACTATGCTTCACAGAAGCTAAGAGATCATTTTGACTCAGAAAATGACCAAAGGTATGAACACTTCTTCGGTATAGAAGATGATGCAGTCATCAGTAAATATGATGGTAGCGCATTCAACGATCGTATTAATGATTACAAAGTATTTCGCATCAGTGAAATGTATCTTATACGCGCAGAAGCATATCTAAAACTAGGTAATAATACCAGTGCTACTAATGATATTAATACGCTTAGAGACAATAGAATTAAAGATAATACTCACTTTACTACTGTGACGCTACAGGATGTATTACAAGAGCGTTTCTTAGAATTATCCTTCGAAGGACATCGCTATTTTGATTTAAAAAGATTAGGCTTGCCATTAGAAAGAGATTCACGTGATCTAGCAGTAGATACTGATAACACGATAATTAATGCTTTTGATGAATACTATCAACTACCTATTCCACAAAAAGAAGTACAAGCTAATCCAGCGTTAAAATACTAATACTAAAAAAGGCTATTCCTAAACAGAATAGCCTTTTTCATTTACAATAAACCTCGATTCATACTCTAAAGTATAAATCAACAATAGCAGGCCCCCACCTGCTATTGTTTTCGAAACAAACTAACCGTTATATCTGTATATTTTGACTTAATAATAACTTATCATATACAGTTACAACTTCTACATTAATTCCCCCAAACTAATGTATTTTTATATATTCGTCTTGGTGTTGCTCTAAAGCAAAACGCAATTCTTCAATAACTTCTTCCTTTAGTCTTTCTGGTGAAACGACTTTCACATATTTACCAAACTTCATGATTTGTTGCTTCAACTCATAATTTGGTTTTACTAATAAAGTAGCTAAAATACGTTCTCCACATACACTCTCTGTAATTACCTGAGATGAGTGAAGTGGGCAAGAATTTAAAACAGCTCTTTGACTCTTATCAAATGAAAGGACTACTTCGTGAACATCTTGATCGGTAAAGTTTAAGCCTATAATTTCACTAAACTTAGTTCTAGCTGACTCTGAGCATCCTTTAAAACGTTCGTTCTCAATCATCACATCTGATATAGTATCTAAAAAGTAAGTATGGTAATCATTATCTTCTAACGCAACAACATACCACGCATCTTCAAATTCTTTAAACAGTATAGGTGCTATTTTCACACGATATGGCTCTCCTTCTGACTGATTAGTATAAGTAAAAGATATTTTTTGATTTTTCGTCATTGCTGTATAGATCATTCTAATCGTATCTATTGGCAATACTCCTTTCTTAGATACTGGATCGATATAAGTAGAAGCTGACTCCCTAGATCCATTACTCGAATTAAGTATATCTGTAGTTACCAGATCTTTTAAATGTAATAAAACTTGATTTGCTCTTGCCAAATATTTAGGAGCAATATAATACCCTTTTTTAGCATTATCTAGTGATACCTCTACCCCAAACTCTGTAGACAAGTCACTAAGTGCGCGATACAGTGTACGTTCACTAATATCAATGTCATAACTTGCTAAGTACTCTAAAAGCTTTTCCCGCGAAGGATAATGATTTTGATTCAGGTAATTTAATACCAAAAAATAATAGCGTAATTTCTTCATTTTAACCCCAATTAAAATTAAGTGATAGTTGTGTTTTTTATAAATAACTAAATTAGCTTTTTTCTCTAATAAAAAAAACTATCTAATTGGGATACAAAAGTAATCCTATATAATAGAAGGTATTCAAAAATTGGGTGAAAGTGTCTTTTTTCTTAGTTAAGCCCAGTAATCTCAATTTGAGAATAGTTGAAATATTTATTCATAACCAGCTACTTCAACTATGTATTAACACATTTATAAATAGCTTAAATCAGGCAACGATAAGGTTATTTGATTACACCTTTATTAATAAAAATAGCGTCTATTTTAAATATAGACGCTATGGGGACACTCTAAATTCTTAGCTAGCCAACACTCTACTAGAAATTGCATCACAAGTTATACAACTCACAATATGCACGTTCTATACTAAGTATGGTTGATAGTAATGATACTTCTATACAATGTTCGCTCCTAATTAAAAAACAATTCGCTCATCTAAAAGAACATTACAAACATATTAATTTACCAATCTTCATAATCTAAAAAAAAGTAAAGCAAGTAATTTATTGAGTAAAGAAACTACTAACCACAATATACAGGTATAAAAAAGGAGTCACTTTACCCATGACTCCCTCTTCTTATACTATATAACTCAGATACTATCTCACTAGATAAATACCATCTTCTTTTATCTCTATCTTCTTCTCTTTATAAAGAGTTCCTATTGCCTTTTTAAAGGTCTTTTTACTCATGTTTAGAACTGTCTTGATATCTTCTGGATGACTATTATCATTCAGCCCTAAGAAACCTCTGTTGTGCTCTAATTCTCTGATAATAATTGTAGCACTGTCTACTACTCCATCAAAACCTAATTTGTTTCTACTAACGTCTATTTTTCCATCAGGACGAATAGATTTAATATACCCTATGATACGATCTCCTGTGTGTAACTCTTCAAACACTTCATTCTTATACATAAGACCAGCATGTTTTTCATTGATAATTACATTAATACCTAAATCTGTAATATGAGATACAACTAGTTCTACTTCTTCTCCTTCTTCTACAGTAATATCCTTATTATCGACAAACTGCTTTAATTTACTAGAACCTACCAATCGCTTACTTTGATCATCAAGATACATATAGATCAGATATCTATTCCCTTCTTTCATAGGACGGGCTTGTTCTCTAAATGGAACGAACAAATCCTTTTCTAACCCCATATCCATAAAGGCTCCATATTCATTAATGTAGCTTACTTTTAATAACGCAAACTCATTTACATATATTTTAGGCTCTAAAGTAGTAGCTACTGGTCTTTCTTCTTGATCTAAGTAAACAAAGACAATCATCTCATCTCCAACTCTAATATTCTCAGGTTCGTATTTACTAGGTAAAAGAATATCTGTTTCACCATCTGTTAAATAAAGTCCAATACCCGCTAAACGAGCAACCTTTAATTTATTATCATCTCCTATTTTAATCATATTCTTGTATATCTTTTATATTGTGAACTTAAGTTCACTTTTACTTTAATTCTAAGTCAAAAATGTCCTTCAATACCTCTACTTCAGGATTAATCTCTATAAAATGTTGGTACTTATCTTTTGAGTCTAATACTCTCTTAACTAGCTTAATCTCTTCGTTTACAGTAATATTTAATTCAATTGCAAAGTTCTGTAATTTTTTGCGAAGGTAATTAACCAAGTCATACTTATTCTCTTCAAAACTCAATTTAGAACCCTCATTTGGCAATTCTAATTCAATACGAGCTTCATACAAAGTAGGTTGAGCCATTCGCATTAAAGAAGCCATTAGCATTAATCCTGCTCTAGTCAAACGATCTATATAATAGTTCCATTCTCCCATTAACTGATCATAGGTAAAAGCCTGTTTAGGTAAGTCATCAGGGTTAATTACAACTTTTTCTAGAGACGAAGCCAACTCTTTTCTGTTTCGAATACTAGTCAACGATAAGGCAGAAGCTCTTTTAGGTTGTTCTGCTATAGGATTAGTATTACTTTCTATATTGAGTGACTGATTATTTAATGACTCACTTGCCTGAGGTTGTACTAGATGATTTGACTCAACAGTTTGAGCTCCTTGAGGAGCAACTGTATTATCATATTGATTATTTACACTTTGAGCATAGCCACCTTGCTCTACTACAGGTACATTATTAGGCACTTGTATGTTTTGAGCTGATTGGTGAATACTATTTACCTCTTGTACAGATGTGTTTTTACTTACACTTGCCAAAGCATTTAACTCATCTAAATTACTTGTAAATTGTCTATTATGAAGTAATTCTTTAAGCGCTAAAGCTGGTATTATAAATTGTTTATCTTTTTTTTTTCGCCTTCAAAAGATAAAGACGCTAACTGCATTAGACACAATTCTACTAGTAATCTCTGGTTTTGACTTGATTTATACTTTAAATCACAATCATTCGCTATCTCTATTGCTTGTAACAAGAAAGGCATTGATGTTTGTTGTGACTGATTATAAAACAATTGTTTTCCATGATCTCCAATCTCTAATAGATTGATTGTCTCAGGTGTTTTACAAACCATCAAATCTCTAAAGTGAGAAGCCAATCCAGATACAAAATGGTGTCCATCAAATCCTTTAGATAAGATATCATTATACGCTAGTAATAATGCAGGAATATTATTCTGTAAAACAAAATCAGTGATACGAATATAATATTCAAAGTCTAATACATTAAGATTTTCAGCAACAGCTTGTCTTGTTAAGTTTCTACCACAATAAGAAACAACTCTATCAAATATAGATAATGCATCACGCATAGCACCATCAGCTTTCTGCGCTATAATACGCAAGGCATCATCCTCAAAGTTGACTCCTTGACTTCTAGCAACATCAGCTAAGTGATTAGCCGCATCAGCAATAGTGATTCGTTTAAAATCAAATATCTGACATCTAGATAAGATAGTTGGTATGATCTTATGCTTCTCGGTAGTTGCTAATATAAAAATAGCATGACGAGGCGGTTCTTCTAATGTTTTTAAGAAAGCATTAAACGCTGCAGAAGATAGCATGTGCACCTCATCTATAATATACACCTTATACTTTCCAGTCTGTGGTGGTATACGCACTTGATCAATAAGACTTCTGATATCATCCACTGAGTTATTAGACGCAGCATCTAATTCAAATACATTAAATGCAAAGTCCTCATTTGGATCATCATATCCCTCTTGGTTTATCTTTCTAGCTAAAATACGAGCACATGTCGTCTTACCTACTCCTCTAGGTCCTGTAAATAACAAAGCCTGTGCTAAGTGATTACTCTCAATAGCATTAACTAGAGTACTTGTAATAGCTTGTTGGCCTACTACATCTCTAAATGTTTGGGGTCTATATTTTCGGGCAGATACGATAAATTGTTCCATAGGTCTCTTATTATCGCAAAGGTAGTTTATTTTTTAGAATACAGAAATTATTCTCTTAACTCAGCAGGGAAAAACTCATCTTTACCTATCTTGTTTGACCACTGTTTTCTAAGTTCATTTAAGTGAATAGGCTTATGAGGCTCTCTGCTTTCTAACTCAAAAGTATAAAACAAATACTGTAACTGTACTTCTATATAAAAGTCATCCAAATAAAGTTCTGGATGATACTCCGACTTCAAATCTAAACTGAATGTTCGGGCGGCAGTATTAGACCAAAAAGCCTTCCACCCACTTTTAAACTCCTTAATCAATTTATATACAGTCTGTCCTGTCTGACGATCAATAAGCTTAATCAGCACTTTCCCATCATTACGAGACAGTTTCTTTAATCTCGCTGTAAACTGTTCTTCTAGATATTTCTGAGAGCGTTTTATATATTTACGCTTATCACTATTACTAGTCATCTTATCTAGGTTTGCATTAAGAATCACTAGATTCTCTGCTGTTGCCTTTGCATAAGGATATACTCTACGCAATCTATTGCGAAGAATAATCATATCACGTCGATACTTCTCGTCTTTAATATCTACCCCAATATAAATCTCAGGAATAGTATATTCCTGTATAGTATCTCCTTCTATTATGAGTTCATGCGGTATCTCTGGTACTTCAACTAGCTTCTTATCTTGTGCAATAAGGTATTGCACAAAAAACACAAAACTAATTACTAAAAGCTTTTTCATAACCTAAATTATACTCCAAAATTATCTCTTTTTGTTGAGTAATAATAATAGTATTAGGTAAATTAGCAAAAAAATAAAATCATGAGTACAAAGACAATTCTAGATGACAGTTCACTAGCTTTTTTAGAAACATATTTAAATAACCCATCTCCTACTGGACATGAGTCAAATAACCAAAAGACTTGGATGGAATATCTAAAACCTTATGTAGACACTTTTATTACAGACACTTATGGTACTGCTGTAGGAATAATCAATCCTGATGCTCCTTATAAAGTTGTGATAGAAGGACACGCTGACGAAATCTCTTGGTACGTTAAGTATATCACTGAAGAAGGTTTTATTCACGTAGTTAGAAATGGTGGTAGTGATCACATGATCGCCCCTTCTAAACGAGTACATATCCATACTAAAAAAGGAATTGTAGAAGGTGTATTCGGATGGCCTGCTATACACATCAGAAATAGAGCTGGAAAAGAAGAATCTCCAAAAATAGAAACAAACTTTATTGACCTAGGATGTGACTCTAAGGCTGAAGTAGAAGCATTAGGAGTACATGTAGGTTGTGTGATTACATACCCTGACACTTTCACTATCTTAAACAATAATCGTTTTGTATGTCGTGCTATTGACAACAGAATGGGTGGTTTTATGATTGCACAAGTAGCTCGTTTATTAAAGGAGAATAACAAGGCACTACCTTTTGGACTTTATATCGTAAACGCAGTTCAAGAAGAAGTAGGATTAAGAGGTGCTGAAATGATCACACAAACGATTAAACCTAATGTAGCTATCGTAACAGATGTTTGTCATGATTCTAATACACCGATGGTAGACAAGAATATCGAAGGGGATAATAAGATTGGTAGAGGTCCTGTAGTAGGATATGCTCCTGCTATCCAAAATAACTTAAGAGAGTTAATCGAAGAAACAGCTGAGTATAACAATATTCCTTTCCAACGCAATGCCATGAGCAGAGTAACAGGTACAGATACAGATGCCTTTGCTTATAGCAATGGAGGTGTTGCTTCAGCACTTATCTCTCTTCCTCTAAGATATATGCATACTACAGTAGAGATGGTTCACAGAGATGATGTTGAAAACACAATCAAACTAATCTACGAAACACTACTTAAAATAGAGAATAACGAAACTTTTTCGTACTTTAAATAACATAGTAAGGCAGCCATTCGCTGCCTTATTTTTTATGAATTATCTACCAATTTTATACAAACAAATCAAAGGAATATGATTAAATCCTCTATCTTTGAATAAAAATACATTTAGATAATGTCCAATTACAATCGCAACAAAAATAAAGTTGCAAAACTAAATACAAACTTAACTCTTGCACAAATCATTGAGCAAGCAGGTACCAATCCAGAATATAGAATTGTATTTTACAATCGTTTTTTAAAAGATGATATTTATGTGCTCGTTGAAAAAGGAGCTTTAGAAGGTAAGACTGATGGTAGCATGGATCCTACACCTCCTATTATTGCTTTTGAGAACAACTGTATTCCTGTATTTACACATCCAGATAGAATATACGATGCTAGTGCTATACATCAAGAAATGGATTATATGAAAGTAAGAGGAAATGACTTCTTAGAAATGACACTAGGAGCTACTATCATTGTCAATCCTTTTTCTAAAGTATACAAAGAATTAGTCGTAGAAGAAATAGCAGAAATGCTGAACGGTAGTATATTCAACACCTTAAGTAGCCCTGTATTAAAAGCTCAGATGAATGTAAAAATAGGAGCACCAGAGACTGAACCTACTGTTTTATTAGAAGAGTTAAAAACTGCCTTTTCTGAGCACGAACTTATTAACGCAGCTTATATCGGTTGGACATTTAATGAGATCTTAGATAAAAATGCTCATTATGTATTCGCGATAGAGTGCGCTAAAGAATTAACTGATTTTAAAGAAGTAGCAGATTTAATCTCTAACTTCTGTAAACCTCATTTAACGAAAGAGGAATATATAGATATTATCAAGTTAGAAAAGAATGGAAACTTTAGCGATTATTTCTATAATCACGCCACTCCTTTCTACACAAAATAACAAACAATGGCAAAGGAAGCTAAATTCACCCCTATCGACTTAGAATCGTGGAACAGGACTCCTTACTATGAATATTACCGAAATATTCTAAAGACAAAATATACGGTAAGTATTAAAATAGAAATTACAGAAGTATTCAGTCTATACAAAAGTAAAGGATACAAGTTCTTTCCTACCTTCTTATATATCATCATGAAAGCACTTAACAACAGTGAGGAGCTTCGCACTTGTATACATGAAGGTCAACTAGGCACATGGAATTTTTTAGCCCCACAATACACCCTCTTTCACGAAGATGACAAAACATTTTCTGATTTATGGAGTGAACACGCTGATGACTTTAAAGCTTTTCACCACAATATCATCTCTGATATCGAGAAGTACAAGGATGTTAAAGGAATAAAGATAAAAGAAGGTCTACCTGCTAATTTTGTTCCCATCTCTTGCGTTCCTTGGATTAGCTTTGAGAGCATTAGTCAAGATACTTCTCATGACTCTGATTTTTTAAAGCCAATTATTCGTTTTGGCAAGTATTATCAAGAGCATGATAAGGTTTTAATACCATTATCTATATATGTCAATCATGCTATAGCAGACGGATATCACACTTCCATGTTCTTACAAGACATACAAGATATCGCAAACGATGCTAGAAACTGGATATTATAAGGATTATCTCTACAAGAGGTAATCCTTTTTTTATTTCCTCCCTACTTCAATAAACCTCATTATCAAACAACTACCCTATCAATCCCTTCATAGTCTCTGTTAATTTATCCTTCTTAGACAAATAACCCCCTTGTCGCGTATATAATTAGTGTACTTTTGCCGATTCTAAAATTTTTAATATATGCCACAACAACATAAGAATAGTTTTTTCTTTTTAGTATATCTAGTAGGGTTAAGTATCATAGGGTTTTTAGCAACAGATATGTACTTACCAGCATTTGACAAGATGCGTATTGATCTTGACACCACTAAAAGTAATATTAGCGCTACCTTAAGTTTATTCCTTGCTGGATACGCTATCGCACAACTAATGTGGGGACCAATATCTGACAAAGTCGGTAAACCAAAAACCATTATAATAGGTCTTAGTATATTCACTATTTCCTCTTTAGCAATTTTCTTTACAGATAGCGTAATCGCCTTTATCGTATTAAGACTAATACAAGCTATCGGAGTATGTGCTGCTGCTGTTAGCTGGCAAGCCTTAGTTATAGAAAAATATCCTTCTAGCGAGACGAATAAGGTATTTGCATCTATTATGCCTTTAGTAGCCCTATCACCCGCTCTAGCGCCTTTATTAGGAGTATACTTATTAGATCATTTCGGATGGAGATCTATCTTTATCACATTAGCAATTATATCTGTTCTTCTGATTTTATACACTTTCACTATAAAAGAAGAAAAGAAAGTAGAAGAAACAGTACAAGTTGAAGCAAAGAGTATTTCTTATTTCGAAATACTTAAGTCAAAAAAATACGTAGGTAATGTACTTATCTATGCATTGTGCTCTGCTGCCTTCTTTGCATGGCTGACAGGATCACCTTTCTTCTTAAAAGAAATGGGATACAATGAAAGCGAAATAGGCTTTAGTTTTGTACCTCAGACCATTGCCTTCTTAGTAGGTGGCTTTGGATACAGAACACTATCTTCTAGAGTAAATGGAGACGTATTAATGCCTTTCTTTATAGCATTATTTGTTATCGCTATTAGTTCACTTACAGCATTAGCAGTGTTTACTACTCCTACCCTGACTACCTTATTAATCCCGTTTTGTTTAATGGCTTTTGTCAATGGAGCATCATACCCTATTGTAGTTTCAGAAGCTTTAAAGCTATATCCTAATAACTCAGGTAAAGCAGCTGCTCTGCAAAACACTATTCAATTAGGAATGTGTTTTATCGCTAGCTCCATAGTTTCTCTATTTACAGAAGACGCTTTATTTACTACTGTATTAGTTATGACCGGAACTATTCCACTAATATACATAGCCTACCGATTGACAAAAAGTTCAAAATAATAGACACAAAAAAAGGAACCTAAATATTTAGGTTCCTTTTTTTTATATATTCTATCTACATATTATGCGTTAGATACATCTACAGTAGTTGCTTCTGCAATTTGTTTGTAAGTACCATTCTCTAACTTCTCGCGGATAGCTTCATAAGCTTTTAATGTCTCATCGATATCCTCTTTAGTATGAGTTGCTGTAGGAATCATTCTCAATAAGATAATTCCTTTAGGAATAACTGGATAAACAACGATTGATAAGAAAATATTATAGTTCTCTCTCAAGTCATTTACCATAACCATTGCCTCAGGAATACTTCCTTCTAAGTACACAGGAGTAACACAAGTATTTGTATCACCGATGTTGAATCCTCTGTCTTTTAATCCATTCTGAAGTAAGTTTACATTCTCCCATAACTTCGCTTTTAACTCAGGATTAGTTCTTAAAAGCTCTAAACGTTTTAATGCTCCTTTAGTGAAAATCATTGGTAATGATTTTGCGAACATTTGAGAACGTAAATTATATTTTAAATAATCAATAATATCTTTATCTGCTGCTACGAAAGCTCCGATAGAAGCCATAGACTTAGCAAAAGTAGAGAAGTACACATCGATACCATCTTGACATCCTTGCTCCTCACCTGCTCCTGCTCCTGTAGCACCTAGAGTACCGAATCCATGAGCATCATCAACTAATAAACGGAAGTTGTATTTCTCTTTAAGAGCTACTATTTCTTTTAATTTACCTTGTTGACCTCTCATACCGAATACCCCCTCAGTGATCACTAAGATACCTCCACCTGTAGTTTCAGCCATTTTAGTTGCTCTCTCTAAGTTCTTTTCGATACTTTCGATATCATTGTGTTTATAAGTAAAACGTTTACCCATATGTAAACGAACACCATCAATAATACAAGCGTGAGAATCTACATCGTATACGATTACATCATTCTTCGTTACTAAAGCGTCGATGATAGAAACCATCCCTTGGTAACCAAAGTTTAATAAATAAGCTGCTTCTTTTTGTACGAATGCTGCTAATTCATTTTGTAATTGCTCGTGCATTGTAGTATGTCCAGACATCATACGAGCACCCATTGGATAAGCTGCTCCATATTCAGCAGCTGCTTCAGCATCTACTTTTCTAACTTCTGGGTGATTAGATAAACCTAAATAATCATTGATACTCCAGTTAATAACTTCTTTTCCATGAAACATCATACGATTTGACAAAGGTCCCTCTAGCTTAGGAAACACATAATATCCTTCCGCTTGAGATGCCCATTTTCCTAAAGGCCCTTTATTTTTCTGTATTCTGTCAAATAAATCGTTTACCATAATATAACTATGTTTAAAAAAACAATTGCAAAAATAATGATATTTTGTATGCTTTCATAATAAATAGGGAACTATTTGAACCGAAACCCCTCTAACTGTGATAGTATTAAATGCATTTTACATATAATATCTCAATATAAAAACGCGAACAAAATGACCATTTTTTTCACAAAACATCTAATGAAAAGTGTTTTTAAAATAAAAACCTCCCAATATGGGAGGTTTTTACTTCATATTTTTAATATAATGCAGGGTATAAATTAGGATTTACCTCATTCATCATTGCATAAACTTTTTCAAAAACATCTTCTGATGATGGCTTAGAGAAGTAATCTCCGTCTGTACCATAAGCAGGTCTGTGTGCTTTAGAAGTCAATGTTTGAGGATCGCTATCTAAGTGACGGTATCCTTTTTGTTCTTCTAACACTTTTTGAAGGATATAAGCAGAAGCACCACCTGGCACATCTTCATCGATAACTAACAGGCGATTTGTTTTAGCAAGACTCTTCACGATATCGTGGTTCAAGTCAAATGGCAATAAAGACTGAGCATCTATAATCTCAACATCTATTCCTACTTCTAACAACTCTTTTGCAGCTTGCTCTATAATTCTTAAGGTAGAACCATAAGATACGATTGTCATATCTTTTCCTTCTTTGATTGTCTCTACTACACCGATAGGAGTTTTAAACTGCCCTAAGTTATTAGGCATTTTCTCTTTTAAGCGGTATCCATTAAGACACTCGATTAATAAAGCAGGCTCATCACTCTCTAATAAAGTATTGTAGAATCCTGCTGCTTTTGTCATATCTCTTGGAACTAATACATGCATTCCTCTGATTGCATTTATAATCATCCCCATAGGAGATCCTGAATGCCAGATACCTTCTAATCTATGACCACGTGTTCTAACAATCAATGGAGCTTTTTGGCGACCTACTGTTCTATATTGAAGAGTAGCTAAATCATCACTCATGATTTGGATAGCATATAATAAGTAATCTAAGTACTGAATCTCAGCGATAGGTCTTAGCCCACGCATTGCCATACCGATACCTTGACCTAAGATAGTAGCCTCTCTAATACCAGTATCTGTTACTCTATTTAATCCATGTTTCTCTTGAAGTCCTTCTAATCCTTGGTTTACGTCACCGATATTACCAGAATCCTCTCCGAAGATCATCACATTTTTATGATTTTCTAAGATAGTATCGAAGTTATCTCTTAGTACTACACGAGCATCTACTTCTGTAGCATCTGCATCATAAGTAGGCAGTACCTCTTCAATAGCTGTAGCTGTACCCGTCATTAGGTGAGAGCTATATCTAGGTTGGTTCTTAGCGAAGAAATCATCGATATACTGCACTAATGCACCTTTACCTGATTCTTTAATCACCATTCTCAGTACCTTACGAGCTGTAGTGATTACATCTCTTCTGATTGGCTCTTTAATACCAGCTAAATCATTAGCCATCTTCTCTATAAATACTCTATTTGCACTAGATGCAGCTACAGTACCTAATAAAGCTACTAATTCATTACGCTCAGCGATGATTGGATCTACATAAGCTTTCCAAGCAGCTTTTTTGCCTTCTAGTACTTCTTTTTTAAGTTGTTTATCTAGCTCATCTAACTCTTCCGCAGTAGCAATATCAGAAGTAATCATCCAGTTTCTCATCTGAACGATACAATCGTGCTCTACTTCCCAAGCTAAACGCTCTGGACTCTTATATCTCTCATGAGAACCCGATGTAGAGTGTCCTTGAGGTTGAGTTAACTCTTGTACGTGTACTAATACAGGTACGTGCTCTTCTCTAGCTATTTTAGAAGCTTGGTTATAAGTATCTACTAAAGCTACATAATCCCATCCTTTCACACGTAAGATTTCATATCCATTACCATGCTCATCTCTTTGGAATCCTTTTAATATCTCAGAGATATTCTCTTTTGTAGTTTGGTATTTTGCGTGTACAGAGATACCGTATTGGTCATCCCACACATTCATTACCATAGGTACTTGTAATACCCCAGCAGCATTGATAGTCTCGAAGAATAATCCTTCTGAAGTAGAAGCATTACCTATCGTACCCCATGCTACCTCATTACCATTTACAGAAAAGTTTCCTTCCTTATCAGCATCTGCAAACTCTCTATAAAATTTAGAAGCTTGAGCTAATCCTAATAATCTAGGCATTTGCCCAGCTGTAGGTGATATATCTGCACTTGAGTTTTTTTGGTCAACTAATTTTTTCCAATTTCCGTTCTCGTCTAAGCTGTGAGTAGCGAAGTGCCCTCCCATCTGACGACCTCCAGACATCGGATCATTCTCTAAATCAGCATGTCCAAAAAGTCCTGCAAAAAATTGTTCTACTGTCAATTGTCCTATCGCCATCATAAAAGTCTGATCGCGGTAATATCCAGATCTAAAGTCTCCATTCTGAAAAGCCTTCGCCATAGCAAGCTGTGGCACCTCTTTTCCATCTCCAAAAATTCCAAACTTCGCTTTTCCAGTAAGCACTTCACGTCTACCAAGTAAACTACATTCTCTACTTAGTTTCGCAATCTTATAATCTTGAATTACTTCTTTCTTAAAATCATCGTAAGAAAGAGCCGTTTTTGTTTCTTTTTGACTCATTGTAAAATACACTAATTTACTTGTTACGAATATAAAATAATATCACTAAAAAAGCTAGTACATACTTCTTCATTATATTGAATTAATACATACATCTTTTGATAATCAATCAAAAAAACAGTAAAAAAATTACACTAAGTAAAAATTAAAGTATTTTTAACAAAACGATATTATGAATTTCGTAATCACATATAAAAAAATATCCCCTACAAAGAGGGGATATCTATTATTCGATAATTGTTAAAATATCTTCTAGTGCAAAACGTACTTTCTTCATAGGTAATAACCAATCATTTTCATGATCTCTTTCTCCTATCGCTAAAATAGTTACACTTCTCAGTCCTTTCTTATCTAAACCTAATGCCTCATCTAACTGATCATTATAGAAGCCCTCCATAGGTGAAGCATCTACTCTTAACTCAGCCGCAGCTGCAATAGCCATACCAAAAGCAATATAAGCCTGACGAGCTGCATGCTCTGCTTGCTTCTCTTGTGACATTGCTGCAAAGTTACCTTTGATAAATCCTTTATAATCATTCATAGCACCAGGAGCTAACTCTCTCGTCTTCTCTACATTATCGAATACAGCATCAATGCGCTCTTCTGTATAAGCATCCCAAGCAGCAAAAACCAAAACATGTGAACTATCCACCACCTGACTTTGATTCATAATCACAGGTAATAGCTTCTCTTTTAACTCTTGATTCTTGATTAAGATCATCTCGAAAGGTTGTAACCCAGAAGAAGTAGGTGCCATACGAGCTGCCTCGATGATCTGCATTACTTTTTCGTCTGCTATCTTAACTGAACTATTATATTTCTTAGTAGCATAACGCCACTGTAAACTCTTTAGTAACTCCATAATTTATTAATTATCTCTTAGCCAAAAAAGCTAAAACATTATTCTCTATACGTTCATTAATATTAGAGATATCAGCCTTCACAAATGGTTCTCCTATAATCTTCTCATATAGCTCTATATATCTATCTGATACACTATTGATATACTCATCCGTCATCTCTGGTATTGCCTGTCCTTCTTTTCCTTGAAAGCCATTGCTGATTAACCATTGTCTGACGAACTCTTTAGACAATTGCTTTTGAGCCTCCCCTTTTGCTTGTCTTTCTTCATAGCCCTCTGCATAGAAGTATCTAGAAGAATCTGGCGTATGTATCTCATCGATTAACACAATCTTTCCGTCTTTAGTCTTCCCAAATTCATATTTAGTATCCACTAAGATCAAACCGCGCTCTGCTGCTATCTCACTTCCTCTCTGATACAGTGCGTGTGTGTATTGCTCTAATACCAAATAATCTTCTTCAGAGACAATCCCTCTTGCCAAGATATCTTCTCTCGAGATATCTACATCATGAGCTCCTAAATCTTCTTTAGTAGATGGAGTGATAATAGGTGATGGCAATTGATCATTCTCTTTTACCCCTTCAGGCAAGGTCACTCCGCATAACACTCTCTTTCCTTCTGCATACTCACGAGCAGCATGCCCAGCTAGATAACCTCTGATCACCATCTCCACCTTAAACGGCTCACATACATGCCCCACCGCTACATTAGGATCAGGTGTAGCTACTAACCAGTTAGGAACGATGTCACTTGTCATCTCCATAAACTTGGTTGCTATCTGATTTAGGATTTGTCCTTTAAAGGGAATTCCCTTAGGCATAATAACGTCAAAAGCCGATAATCTATCTGTAGCAACCATAACTAATAAGTCGTCTGCTATATTATAAACTTCTCTTACTTTTCCGCGGTAAACTGACTTTTGATTTGGAAACTCAAAACCCGTTTTTGTGATTGTGTTATTCATATTCTTGTTATAGTTGTGTAGTTCTTTTCTATTCTAGTAGGCTATCAAATCTAATAGCGCTGTTTCAAATCTGTCCTTAGGCAGATATTGATCTTCTAAAGCTTTCACAAATGGTATGGCTGTCTCTAAACTGGCTACCCTTCTTACAGGTGCATCTAAGTCTTCAAAACAATTCTCCATAATCATCGCCGACATATCACTTGCAATTCCTCCGAATAAGGAATCTTCCTGCAAAATTATAACTTTATTTGTTTTTTTCACTGATTTAAATACAGTTTCCTCATCTAAAGGTTGTAAAGTTCGTAAATCTATCAAATCAGCCTTAATATCAGGGTGCTTGTCTAGCACTTCCATCGCCCAATGCACTCCTGCTCCAAAGGTCACTACGGTCACATCTGCCCCTTCTCTCAACACACTCGCCTTTCCAAACGGCAGTGTATAATAATCCTTAGGTACATCCTGATAAATACTCCTATACAACAGTTTGTGCTCAAAGAAGATCACAGGATTAGGGTCATTAATAGCAGTAGCCATTAGCCCTTTTGCATCATACGGAAAAGCAGGGTACACTACCTTAAGTCCTGGTGTTTTTGTAAACCAAGCTTCATTGGTCTGTGAGTGGAATGGGCCTGCTTGTGTACCACCACCACACGGCATACGCACGACCACATCTGCCTTCTCATTCCATCTGTAATGTATCTTTGCCAAATAGTTTACAATCGGATTAAACCCAGTAGATACAAAATCGCCAAACTGCATCTCCATAATCGCTTTTCCTCCATTGATAGAATACCCCATCGCGGCAGAGACTACTGCGCTCTCACAGATAGGTGTATTGCGAATACGCCCTTTGCCAAACTGCTCTACGAAACCATCTGTTACTTTAAATGCACCTCCGTATTCTGCAATATCTTGCCCCATGATGATTAAGTTATCATGGCGTTCAAAAGATTGTTTTAACCCTTCTGATATCGCATCTATCAGTCGAATATTAGCTACTTCTGCTGTTGGTTGTATATCTTCATACTGATAAGGAGCATACATATCATTCAGCTCTGTAGCCAAGTCCGCTACTATAGCAGGCTCTTCTTGTGTTGCCTTCCAGTCCTTGTCTATCTCTTGTTTAAACTCTTCTCTAATCTGTTCGTCTAAAGCATCTGTCAGTACGCCTATTTCTTTTAGATAAGCTCTGTAATTCTCCACAGGGTCTTTTAGTTGCCACATATCCATCAGTTCTTGAGGCACATACTTTGTACCACTAGCTTCTTCGTGCCCACGCATTCTAAAGGTCAAGAACTCTATCAATACAGGACGAGGATTCTCACGCATAGATTGTGCCAGTGCACTGATCCGCTGGTATACTTCTAAGATATTATTCCCATCTATAATATGACTTTCCATCCCATATCCTATCGCACGATCTGCTAGATGCTCACATCTATACTGCTCATTCGTAGGAGTCGACAGTCCATAACCATTATTCTCGATTACAAAAAGAACAGGTAAGTCCCACACAGAAGCAATATTCAGCGCCTCGTGGAAGTCTCCTTCAGAAGTAGCTCCTTCACCTGTAAATACTGCTGTTATCTTATTCTCATTTCTCAAGGTATGCGCTAGGGCAATACCATCTGCTACACCCAACTGAGGCCCTAGATGAGAAATCATCCCCACGATATGATACTCTTGAGTACCGAAGTGAAAAGAGCGCTCACGTCCCTTAGTGAACCCATTTGCCTTTCCTTGCCATTGAGAGAACAAGCGGTGTAAAGGAATATCTCTAGAGGTAAACACCCCTAAGTTTCGGTGCATAGGCAGAATGTATTCGTCCTGCTCTAAACTAGCAGTCACTCCTACACTGATAGCCTCTTGCCCTATTCCGGAGAACCATTTAGATACTTTGCCCTGTCTGATCAGGATAAGCATCTTTTCCTCTACCATTCTAGGTTTGAGTAATTTTTTATAAAGTCCAAGTAACTCTTGGTCTGTTAAGTTTTTTCGGTCGTAATGTAATTGTTTCATAATTGGTTTAATAGACTCTAAAAATAAGCATTTGCCCCTACTAAACAAATTAATTCTAAACAAGTAATTACATTATTCTATAATCACTTTTACAACTCATAACAATACTTACTTTCAAAAAACTTTAAAACATTCTTACCATAAACTTGATTAAACTCTTCTTCTGTTATTTCTATTTCTTTCCCATTCTTTATCTTATAATACCATGTTGGCGGATTAAAAGAATCATCTATTTCTCTTGTTCCAATATAGGTTCCAAAAACAGCATAGAGCTTATTCTCATGTAACTTATAAACTTTTTCAGTTCCTCCTCTACCTTCTCCATATTCGTATAATAACTTCTTTCTAAAATCTGTTCCAGGTACAGAGGTATAAATAGAATCATTATATACTTCATCAAAAACATACTCTTTACTATTGGAATTATACAATAAGAATTGAAATTTGACTGGTGGATACGCTGGTAAAAAATGAAATGCTGAAATATCTAAATAACCATCAAAATTATAATCTTGTAAATAAATCTTAAAATTAGGTTCGTCCTTATAATACCAAAATACAGACTCAATTTCTATTCGTTTAACCTCATGTTTATCACTTATTTCAGCTATCTCAGTTACATTATAAGTATCGTTCGAATAATCAGTTTTATTTAAAAACGCTTTATACTGTTTCTGAGGGTACCCCTTACCTTTAGGGTTAGCCATTACAAAAGGCATTACAGCACCATTGCTCACATTAGTCCATTCACCTACTACCTCTCCTTTATCATAATCAAAGTGCCCTCTGAATGTATTACCAAACTCTTCTTTAAACTCTAAAATTCCATGACTCACAGTTCCATTAATATCAATAAAAGTTCCATTATTTAGATAATAGTAATATCCTGATATCTCGTCTTCAAATACTTTTAAATACATATCAAAAGCATATTTATCATCTATCTTACCTGTAAAATGGTACGTATAATGAACATCTACATCCTTCCATCTTTTATCTGTAAAATCAGCACTATCATCCCACTCGCTTAGTTCTCCTTCGTCATCCCACTCCTCTTCTGCAAGAACCACTTCTTCTGTAGTCGTATTAGGAAATTCTTCTATCTTCTTCTTACAAGATATAGTGACTAATACCACACTTAATAACAATAATATTATTTTACTCTTCATATTTCAACTTTATTAACTCCTTAAAAATAAAGTTATTTTCATTCAGCTCCCTTATCCTTTTTACTTATAAGTATAATTCACAATCTACACCATCTCTCTTGCTGATTCTAGGAGTATTCTAGGGGTTTTCTTGCAGTTTACTAGCCTAGAGAGGCATTTTCTCGAAGGAAGGTGCAAGGATGCCTCTAGCAACCCTCAAGCAACATCATAGAAATATAAGCTAAACTCAAATGTCAAATCAACTTTCAATAAAGACAGTTTTAAATAAAATGCTGATAGTATTCAAAGTATTTTTAACTTTTTTTGCCTCTAAAAACGTATTTACTGGCTTCATCAAGGGTTCAATAAATGGACGAGAAGTGAACTAGAAGAAAAGTACCCTTCTGATATCTTAATTTTACAAAAAATAAAGCAACCATTTAAAAATCAAAATTATGGCAGAAGCAATGAACGGAATGTTAGGTGGCGTATCTGGTAAGGTAGGTCCCGTAATAGGCGTAAGATGGCGAGGTCGCTATTTCTGGCGATCTAAAGCGAGGAAAAGCACTAAACCTTTTTCAGAAAAACAACGGATACAGCAGGAGAAAATGGCACTTGTATCTTCTTTTTTAGCCAAAATAAGAGGATTTATTAATCAATACACACCAATGAGACAAGGTGAGAAATCACTTATCAATGGGACAGAACAACAATCTTCGTTTTTACTCAGACATGGTATCGGCTATGAAGGTGACAGAGGGTACTTACAACTCAATCTAGTCACTGTATCTATAGGAACACTTCCTGTAGCACATATCCATAAAATACAACTTACAGAAGATAAGCAAATCAAACTAGAATGGGAAGACAATAGCTATAACAGCATGACAGCAGAATCTGACCTGCTAAGCGTCGTAATCTTTCACAATGAAGAAGAGGAATTTCAGATCTATGATACGGTAGGACAACGAATGGATAAAATAGGACTGATCACACTGAAAGAACAATGGACTTACGGTACGATCCATATCTGGACAATGTGGAAAAACAAAGAAGAGACACTGAATAGCACAAGTTTATATCACGAAGAAATAGCTCTAGATTAGCTGATCAGATACAGTGTAGTACTCTACTTCATTCCTGCCTAAACAACCGATAGAAATGAAGTAGATACACTATGCTATTATACCTAATAGAACTTTTATATTATCTATCAGATTCATTTCATAGTACATTAGGTAGAATAATGAACTATATAATCTGATGATGATAACTGATGTAACGCTTAAAACAAAAAAAGGATTAGATAACCTACTGATTATCTAATCCTTTTTAATACTTCTAAGAGCAACAACTATTTCTTAAAGTCCTCCATAGGTACATAGATAGTGGTAGTCGTAGGAGTGTAAATACCAAAAGTAATACATCCTAATAGACCATCTACAAAGCTCATTTGAGTCTTCACAACATAGTTCGTTTTCTTATCTGCTAGTTCACTTCCTTTATACCCTTTGTTTAAAGGAATTAAACCTGCTATAAGCGCATGATTCTTCTTTTTGTTTACTTCTACCACAGGCATTGTTAGATCAGTATCACCTACTGCTACTTTTGCTGTATAACAAGATGTCATAGTTATTGCAACTACACAACACATCAAGGCTAATTTAATTGTCTTCATTTTTACTATTCTTATTTTTAATGATTCTAAATATACTACCCCTTGAAGTATATTAAAAATAGAGAGACAGTACTATAACAATATCATAGATAATATAGATTATCAAATAAATAACTTATAAAAAATATTAAAAACAGAAATGTAATTTAAAAACACTACTATTTAGAACAGTAATAAATAAAGACATAAATAGTCAATTTAAGCTATTCACTTTATAAATCAGATTACGTATCGCTAATTAGATCTAAATAAGTTTTTTTTACATACAAATCAAGGCGAAATATACACTGATTAATACAACAAATAACTCCCCCTAAAAGCTTTATCCCCCTCAGAATCACCTTACATATTAACCCAATACTACAAAGCAATTCTGCCCCCTGGTTCTTTCATTAGCGATATAACCTTACTCTAAGTGAAATCACTCATGTAGACCTGTTTTGTATAATAACTATTCGTTTAGATGCCAAATACATAATCTGGGTTAAAAATGAACTAAGATTTACACTAGATTAATCATTTCCCATTTATAGTACTTATATTTGCAAGGTTATACATTGAATAAACTACTCTGTCAGGGGAATCGTGTGAAACTCACGAGCTGTCGCGCAACTGTAAGTAATTAGAACTAATTATAAGTCAGATCACCTACACAGTAGAAGTATAATATTATGGTATTGCTTTCGCGATTTGAAGCAACATAGTTATACTAATATCTTTCCCTTATGACATTTTAGAAAGAATAGTATACTAAACAACTAAAAGCCAAAATAGCTATTCCATAATTTATGAATATTAAAAGTAATAACTAACTCAAAAAAGAATCATTACAACAATATGGAAGGTCAATTAACAAACAGAGAGTTACGTATCCAAAAAAAAATAAAGGATTCGGAAACACACGTATTTAAAGCTGTATTCCCAGGACAAACTAATCACCACAACACCATGTTCGGTGGAGCGGTAATGTACATTATGGATGAGATAGCATTCATGACAGCTACACGTTTCTGTCGTAAACCTATTGTAACTGTATCTAGTGATAAGATTGATTTTAATCATCCTATCCCTGCAGGAACACTAGTAGAGCTTATCGGGACAGTAGTACGTGTAGGAAGAACGAGCCTAGATGTACGCGTAGATGTATTCGTAGAAAGTATGTACAGAGAAGGAAGAGAAAAAGCGATGACTGGTACATTTACTTTAGTAGCGATCAATGAGAGCAAACGCCCTGTTCCTGTATTTGACGAAGTAGAAGAATAGTAAATCTTTATATCATACAAAAAATCCCTAACGAATAATCATTAGGGATTTTTTTATACACACTGTTTTGATTTCTATTCTAAAAACAGCACACGCTTGGCGTCTTCTAACAAGAATTTGCTCAAGCCACAACACTATTTCACAATAAAAGCTACCTTATTCAGATAGCTTTTATCGCAAAAAAAATTAAAGATTATTCAGCAATTGCTTGCTCAACTTCGTCTAACATCATTTTGATAGACTTAAGTCCTCCTCCTGATAAATACCATATTTCTGGGTTTAAGAAAATGATTTTATCATTTTTATATGCGTTTGTTTGTTTTACTAATGCATTAGCAAACTCCTCTTTACCCATAGTAGCTCTCTTAATAGCAGCTCCTCTATCGATTACGAAGATGTAATCTGGGTTTAATTCTTTAATGAACTCATTAGAGATCGCTTGACCATGTGTAGCAGCTTCGATGTTTTGATCAGCAGGTTTTAATCCGAATACATCATGGATAATCCCGAAACGAGATCCTTTTCCATAAGCACTTAAACGTCCTTCGTTAGCAAGCACAACTAAACCTCTTTTCTCAGATTTAGCAGTAGTCTCGTTAATCTTAGCCACACGCTCATCGATTACTTTTAACTCTTTCTCTACCAACTCTTCTTTACCAAACAACTTACCTACTGTACGTTGGCTAGCTTTAAAAGAATTCATATAATCTTTAATATCAATATCAAGATTAATAGTAGGAGCTATTTTACTAAACTCATCATACATAGCAGCAGTACGAGCTGCGATAATGATAAGTTCTGGTTCAGCTTCATTTATTTTCTCCATATTAGGTTCTTTAATACCACCTACATCTACTAAGTTAGCATCATCTGCATACTTAGATAAGTAAGCAGGCATATTACCTTTAGGAGCTCCTTTAAATTCTATACCTAAATCCTCAAAAGTATCTATCATTCCATAACTAAGAATAACAGTGTTTTTAGGGTTTTCTTTTACTTCAGTAGTTCCTGACAAGTGCTCAACTGTCACTTTTGCTACATTCTCCTCTGTAGTCTCTGTCTTCGTTTCTTTACAAGACGTAAAGATTAAAGCTGAAGCTGCCACGCAGCTTATTAAAAATTTACTCATAACAACTCGATTAGTTAAAATTATTTAAAGTATATACATACCTTATTGTTACAATTATCAACTATAGTCATATCTATATCGAAAACTTCTTTCATAATATCCTCGCGAATAATATCATCCGTTAATCCGAAATGGATAATCTTATGATCTTTAACTGCTGCAATATAGTCTGCATACGAAGAAGCATAATTAATGTCGTGCACTACAATAATTATGGTCTTTCCATAATCATCTGCCAAAATTCGAAGAATCTTCATAATCTCAACAGAGTGTTTCATATCTAAATTATTAAGCGGCTCGTCTAACAGAATATACTCTGTATCCTGTGCCAATACCATCGCTAAGAAAGTACGCTGACGCTGTCCTCCACTTAATTCATCTATGTATTGTTCTTGAATATCTGTTAATCCCATAAAAGCGATACTCTCCTCTACCTTCTCATGATCGATAGCATTCATTCTACCTTGAGAATGCGGAAAACGCCCAAACTCGACTAACTCTTTAACTGTTAACCTTACATTAGGATGATTTGCTTGTTTTAAGATTGATAATCTTTTTGCGAAATCTCTATTCTTAAAATTGACAATATCTTGATCTAATAAATTTATAAGTCCTGAGTCTTTAGCGACTAAACGACTAATAATAGATAACAGAGTACTCTTACCTGTTCCGTTCCCTCCTACTAGACATGTGATTTTTCCTTTTGGAAAAGAAACTGACACATCATTTAGAATCATCTTCTCACCATACGTCTTAGATACATTCTTTACTTCTATCATCCTTTGTTACTTTTTAATAATAAATAAATAAAATACACCCCTCCTACAAAATTGATAATAATACTAATAGTAGTACTCATATTAAAGAGATGCTCCACTAGATATTGTCCTCCTACAACAGTAACCGCTGTTAGCAAACAACATGCTAGTACCATATAACTATGCTTACTACTCTTCACAAGCTCGTAAGTCAAATTGGCAACTAATATTCCTAAGAACGTAATAGGCCCTACCAATGCCGTAGAAATAGCTACCATCACAGAGATAATAAGCAAATTAGCTTTGATCACTTTATGATAGTCTACCCCAAGACTTATGGCATTCTCCCTACCTAAACTAAGTACATCTAACTGTCTAAAATATTTAATCCCCACTAGCATAGAGGCTATTAATAAGACAGCGGATATAGTCAATAGATTTAGGTTTATCTTATCAAACGAAGCAAACATTGCCGACTGTATGATTAAGAATTCATTAGGATCAATAAGCATTACTATAAAAGAAGAGAAACTCCTAAACAGTGTTCCCATTAACAGTCCCACTAATAGTAATAAATACATACTCTTACTCTCTCTTCTGAATACTAAATAGTACATCACTAAAGAGAATCCTAACATTAATACTACAGATATCGCAAAGTTGGTTTCTGAATTAAGAACCTGAAATGTTCTATCTCCATAAGCAAACACTAGCAAAGACTGTAACAACAAATAGAATGAATCAAACCCCATAATAGAAGGTGTCAAGATTCTATTAGCTGATATTGTCTGAAATATAATAGAGGAATACCCTATAGCAAACGATATTAAAATCATCGCAATAACCTTATATCCTCTTCTAGGTAATACATAATCTAATTTGGTTCCCGTAAAGGTGAACATATATATAGCAATGAATAATAATAAAACAACTGCTAAAACTGTAATAATCTTGTTCTTAAACATGTTTAGCGCGTTTAAATATTAGTATTAAAAATATTAATCCACCTATAATACTTACTGTTAATCCTATCGGAATCTCATAAGGTGCTATTAACATTCTGCTTATTATATCACATACCATTAAAAAGATCGCTCCTATCAATGCTGTATAACTAATCGTCTTCTTAAGATTATCTCCAAACATCAAACTCACAATATTAGGAATAATAAGTCCTAAAAAAGGAATCACACCTGCTGTCAGAACCACTACAGTAGAAGTAATAGCTACAAATATCAATCCTAGATAAGTAATCTTCTTATGATCTAATCCTAAACTACTCGCGGTGTCTTCTCCTAAACCTACGATAGTAAACTTATTAGCGTATAAATAGCTCAAGAACACAATCGGAACTCCTAAGTATAAAATCTCATAGTTCCCTTTGATAATAGATGAAAAGTCTCCTATCAGCCAACCTTCCATATTCTGAACCAAGTTCGTTTTATAAGCAAAGAACGTAGATATCGCATTAAGGATATTTCCAAAAACTATCCCTACTAATGGAATAAAAATGATATTGCGCATTTTTATCTTACTCGAGATCTTTAAGAAAATAACACTTGCTAATAAAGCTATTGTAAATGATAAAATCATCTTATAGACCATCCCTCCTCCTGGAAATAATATCATACTAAATAATATTCCCATCTTACAAGCGTCTAAAGTCCCCATCGTAGTCGGTGAGACAAATTTGTTAAGAGAAATCTGTTGTACAATCAATCCAGAAATACTCATACCAATACCTGCTATTAATACAGATATCATACGGGGTAATCTACTTACTAACATAACCAATATCTCATCCTGATCTAGTCGGTGTATATCAAATACAGATATATCTTTTACGCCAACAAATACAGAGATGAAAGAAACTATAATCAGTATAAGAATTAATAATATTCTTATCATTTACTCGTTTGTTTTTATTTAGAATCAAATTAAATAATCGCAAATATAAAAAAGTAAAGTGGCTAACAAAAGAAAAAAACTTATCAATTTATGTAAACTCAATTAGTTAGATTATCGGTATACTAATGTATACACGGATTCTATCAAACAAACACAAGTATTAACTCTTCATTTTTTAATTAATTAAATTTTATAACGTTAAAATTAAAGTAATCACAATTCGGCCTTTTTTAAAATAAATCTCATTAAGTTCTATTTCATGGTAAATAACAGCTCATTTATTACCTAAACAGAGACTGAAACATACAGTTATAATGTGTTTAACCCATCTTTATTCTCATTCATTAATAAATCGACAAATACTCTCACGGACTTTTTGAGATAACTGTCTTTTAATTGAATAATAACAGCTTCTCGCTTCATATCACTATCTATAATCGGGATAGCATAAAGGTCTTTTTCTCCATGTACAGTTGCGTAAGTAAGAACAGTTTGATAAGCACCTTTTTTGACAAGGTCAATAATCATAGAAGTTTGATTAGTCTCTATGGCAATATTAGGTCGGATATTATACTTTTCGAACTCCCTGTCTAAAAAGTTACGCGTACTGAACCCCTGTACAGGCAAGGCTAGTCTATACTGTTCTATCTCCTTTAGTCTAATCTCTTTTAGAAGTGCTAATTCAGAATCTCTAGCAACCATAAAAGCCATATCTGATATCAATACAGTCTTATAAATGAAGTTCTCTTCATGTGCTCCATCAAAAAAAGTCAGAGCAAAGTCAATATACTGTTTCTCTAGATAATGCATTAACTCATTGGTCGTACCAAATGTCACCTCTATCTTCACTTCTGGATATGTCTGTGTAAAAAGAGTAAGAGAAGACAGTACTAAAGACTTTAGTCCCCACGTAAGCCCTATACGCAATACTCCTGTCTTTAGCCCCTCTAAATCCTCTAATAAGAGCTTTCCATCTTCTGCAGCTCTTATACTTCTCTCAGCATAAAAAGAGAATAACTCTCCTGCTTCTGTCAGTGCTATACGCTTTCCTATTCTATCAAATAGTGGTTGGCCTATTTCTTCTTCTAACTGTTTTATTTGTTGAGATAATGTACTCTGTGTAATAAATAAATGCTTAGAAGCTTCCGTAAAATTGAGTAATTCTTTTGCTTTTAAGAAATACCTTAGTTGTCTTAGTTCCATGAGTTGATCGTTTTTACCGATTGATGTAATAGAAAAATACCGTTTTACTAATATAGAGCTTCCTCGTAACTTTACAAAAAATAAAGAATATGAATACCACCACCTATACAGAAGAAGTCGTTCATATAAAAGCTGTTAAAGGAACCACTACGTACAAAAAGATTAAATGGAGTATATTTTTAGTAGGAGTTTCTGTATTCGCTCAATTATATAATTTCCAACCTATATTATCTGAAATCACACAATACTTTAAAGTAACACCTTCTGAAAGTAGCTATCTAGTATCTGCTAGTACTTTAGGTATGGCTATTGGTCTATTACTTTTTGCATTTATCGCAGATAGTTATCCACGTAAAGACATCATGCTCTTCTCTCTAGTCACCTCTACGATGCTCACCCTCTTATCTGTATGGGCTAATGATTTTTCTATCTTAGTCAATATTAACTTTATAAAAGGAATGTGCATATCTGGGGTATCAGCAGTGACATTAGCCTACTTAGCAGAAGAAATAGATCCTAAGTACATCGGAACAGCCATAAGTTTTTACTTGGCAGGAAATACTTTTGGAGGAATGTTTGGAAGAATTGTTGCCGCATTAGTATCTGGGTGGCTTGGTTGGCAAGCAGCAGTATTTACTATAGGTATACTCGCTGTAGTTATTGCCATTGCATTTTATATCTTATTTCCAGAGTCTAGATTCTTCACTCCTAAAAAGCTAAAAATAAAACACAAGCTAAGACAGATGAAGTCTATATTTAAGAACTATAAGATAATGGCTATGTATCTCGTCGCGATCTGTCTAATGGGGGCGTTCGTAAGTGTATATAACTTTTTAGGTTTTAAACTTGAATCAGCTCCTTATAACTTACCACATTATCTTATCGCTATGATATTCTTAATGTACGCATTTGGTATTTTTGGTAATATGGTTGCCGGATCTTTATCAGATAGATATTCATCTCGTATGATACTTCTAATCGCTTTAGGATTAATGTTAATAGGTGTAATAGGTATGTATATGGACAACCTTGTTATTATCCTATTAGGATTGACTTTCTTCACCATCTCATTCTTTAGTGGACATACCATAGCTAGTAGAGTAGTAACGACTCTAGGTAAGGAAGCAAAGAGTTCCGCAACAGCCTTGTATTGGTTCTTCTATTATATAGGCTCAAGTATTATAGGCAGTTCTACAGGAGTCTTTGTGAATAAAGGCAATTGGAATGGGTTCTTCTATACGCTTATGGGCATGACTATAATAGCCCTTCTTGCGACTTATCTAAGTACAAGACAAACGAAAAAAGCCACTGAATAGTGGCTTTTTGTTTATATGTTTCTATGTATTAGAACCAACCTTTTTTGTTTGCTTGGTATGTATTATAGAACTCCTCATCTGTTTTAGTTAAATAGATAATTCCTTCAATAAGTCCAATGATTCCAGCAAATCCACAAGTAACTAATCCTAAGATTAATTGGATAACACCTTCTTTAGTATACCCTAAGTAGAATTTATGGATAGCGAAAATAGGTAATAAAATTCCTAAAATACCAGCTACCACTTTTTTGTTCTCTTGAGAAGGAGTAGTTGCACTCTTCTGTGTAGTAAATTGTTCCATCTTTTTATATTATTTTTTTTGCAAAATTAAAATTGTTTATCCAACAAACAAGAAAAATATAACAATATTTTAAATAAAAACAACAAACACAAATAATACCACTACAAAACAACCACTTAACATAACTATTTTACAAAAACAACTAACTCTCAAAATAAAATAAAAAACACCAATACTTAAACTTCAATACAATAAAAAAAGCAATCTATAAAACATAGATTGCTCTTTTGTCAATAAGGTGAACTTATCTGAAGCTATTTCTTAAAGCTCACTAATTCCATTTGTGAGATCTCTTTAGTATTGATAGGACTAACAAGAGCTTCAGCTCTACTCAAATCAATAATTCTGTATCTCTTCACTTCTCCGTCGGCATCATTTTCTAGACTTATCATCTCACCTTCTAGTACCCAATTTCCTTTAGATTCCTCTAAACTGTATTTGTCAATTGCCTGGTACTTTCCACCTTTCATGATATCAATTTCAATTAGTGATTTTTGGTATCTTTCTTTATGACTTCTACTCACTCCTTCTTGGAAGTCGAAATGAGCTACAATCCATGTTTTTTCAATATTAATACTGTTAACACTTAATGCTTTGTCAATTTCTAAGTTATTATTATCGTCTGCACTGCAACTAGCTAATAATGAACTCATACCAATAATCAAAACTCCAATTAAAACTTGCGCACATCGTCTCATAATGTAAATAATTAAAAAAAATTAATAATAATCTTTTTTAATCCGTGTACACCTCCTCTCCCTCTGGAGGTATTAATACATCAACTGCCTTGCATTCCCCTTTTCGACGTTTTACAGGTATATAAAATCACTGTAAATAAAATAAACACAATTAAGTTTACATAATAAAAAACAGACTAAAAAAGAACGTTTTTAAATACTAGGTAACTCCGACATTGTTACCTTATCTTTTATTTTCTGAGACAAATGTATAACCGTAGTTTTCGCATCAATATGACATAAATCATAAAAATTCTACATATTAACTTCTAACTTAATGGAATAACCCTAATCTTATTCTAATATTAGAAACTTTTTTAGCAATACAAAAAGTTAACATTTATAATATAACAAACTAAACACAGTACTTTAACCTTATTAACACTAATATCCACAAACAAATCACGAATAACCAGAAATACAATAAAAAACAACAACAAGAATTACCTTAATTTTTTGTTGCTTTTTTAAAGACATAAAAGATTATAATTCTACATTTTGATCTGTTTTTTTAACTTTTATATCTCTTCGACCTCTATTTCCACTATATATCGCAAATTATTTTTAACTCCTAATACCTCTTTTTTCATAAAAGGCATCTACTATTTTTATTAAAACTAGAGATCACATCAACAAAAATGTTATAATATCTCAAACCTCATTAATAAAACACCTTAGCAATATACAAATACAGTAAAAGCCATGACATGAGTATTAGCTTTAAAAAAGAGATTCCAGAGCTTACAAAACAACAGTCCCCACCGTCACTAGCTCTGGAATCTACAAACACAATAACTCACTCTACATCAATAAAATACATCATATCTCACCTAAAACACGATATAACACCTAAGTATTTCAAAAAACCCTTTTCAATACTTATAAAACCTTATCTATACTCTAAACACATTATCAATATTTTTACAGACAAAAACTATTCCTAAATAGCTACTTTAAACAATTATTCTACTTTTTAACCAAAAAGAGCCTTAATCACATTGATTAAGACTCTCAGTACATATTATAAATAAAAATATCTTTTATACTTCTACTTCTTTTTTAGATAGCATTGGTTTCAACCCTAAGTTATTCAATAATCTTTGGTCTGATGATAGACTAGGATTAGGAGTCACTAATAATGTTTCGTTATCTCCTGAAAACATTGAGTTAGCTCCAGCCATAAAACACATTGCCTGTTCATAATCAGACATTTCTATACGCCCAGCACTTAACCTCACCATAGTAGTAGGCATCACAATACGAGCTGTAGCAATCATTCTGATCATATCCCAAGTTTCTACTTTAGGCATTTCTTCCATAGGTGTCCCTTTTACACGTACTAAAGCATTAATAGGTACAGATTCTGGATGTGTATCCATAGTAGCTAAGGTATGCAACATAGATATTCTATCTACATCATTTTCTCCTAAACCAATTATACCTCCTGAACATACTGTTATACCTGCCTTGCGCACATTATCAATAGTATTAATACGATTAGAAAATGTACGAGTAGAGATAACCTTGTCATAGTGATCTTCTGAGGTGTCTAAATTGTGATTATAAGCATATAAGCCAGCCTCTTGTAATCTTTTAGCTTGTTCCTCTGTTAACATTCCTAAAGTACAACAGACTTCTAATCCCATTTCATTTACACCTTTAACCATATCAAGTACTTTATCGAAGTCTTTGTTATCTCTTACCTCTCTCCATGCAGCTGCCATACAAAATCGAGAAGACCCTGCTTCCTTTGCTTTTTTAGCAGTGCCTAATACAGTCTCTAAAGGCAGTAGTCGCTGTACCTTTATATCTGTATGATATCTAGCTGCCTGTCCACAGTAAGAACAATCCTCTACACACCCTCCTGTTTTAATAGACAATAAAGTACTTACTTGTACTTCCTCTGGATTGTGATATTGACGATGTACTAAAGAAGCTTGATGAATTAATTCTAATAAAGGAGTATCATATATTGATTGAATCTCAGCTTTAGTCCAGTTGTGTCTAATTTCCATTTTCTCTTTGTTTATTTATGATAGATATTTCAAAAATAAAAGGAAAGAAAAAAGAAAGAATAGTCCACTTTTAGATTTAGACCTATTCCACTTCTAATTTTATACCAACCACTCTATACTCGTTATATTTCATATATAACACCACCATAATTATATTAAATCTAATTAAAGCAAAGCATTAATACATTAAATAAAAAAATAAATACACATTCAATTAATTATTACCAAAATAATAACATTAAAAACACAATAAAATATATTACTTTATTGTTATAGAAAAAACAATAAACAGATTACACAAAAAACTCAATCACTATGTCAAACAATCCATCATTCTTTATTCCGTATAAATACTTACTTTGTTTTTACTTATTACTGAATTTTGTACTCCGCATTGTATTAATTAATCACCCTATAACCACTTCTACTTTTACCTCAGGAGAAGTATTATCTGTATTTGGGCTAGGTTTTATCCGTGATATTCTCATATTCAGTATAGGATATTTTATATTTTGGCTCTACTTTATTTTCTTTTCAAATCAGAAGTATAATAAACCCTATGGATATATCATATTCGCTATCCTATTAGGTTTATGGGGATGGGTTACCTTTGGCAAAACTATTATATCAGAATATGGTGGTGTACTTCCTGAGATAGCTATTACCTTCTTATCTATAAAAACAGTGTTATTCGGCATCTGTCTTTTCTTACCTCAACATAGAACAACCGTTCGAAAAATAAGTTATGCTCTTACATTATTTATCTTCGTATTAATCCTTGTGCAAAACACAGTGAGTGAATTCTTTTTTTGGAATGAGTTTGGTGTTAGATATAACTTTATCGCAGTTGATTATCTCGTATATACTAATGAAGTCATTGGTAATATTATGGAGTCTTATCCAGTGGTTCCATTATTTAGCATCATCGCTTTAATCACATTATTAACTACATATTACATTTTCAAAAAAACAGAGTATGTTATAGAACATCTTGCTCCATTGAAAAATAAGGTTATACTTAGTATTGTTTATTTACTTGTATTTGGAATTTCTTTATCTGCTATTACTAAGGTAATGACTCCTCTAAATACAGATAATATATTCGCTGAAGAATTAGAAAGTAATGGGGTTTTTAAATTCTATCAAGCTTTTAATAACAGTGTCATTGATTATTTTAAGTTCTACAATACGCTACCTGATGATGAACTAGCTAAAAATATTAAACAATTCTACCCTCAATATAATGGAGCTTCTTCACTTCTTAGAAATATCGATAATGATAGTACAACTACCAAAAAAAATGTAGTCCTCATAAGCATAGAGAGCCTTAGTGCAGACTTTATGGAGTTTTATGGCAATACAAATAAACTTACTCCTTTCTTAGATAGTCTAGCGATGAAAAGCTTATTCTTTACCTCTACATATGCTACTGGTAACAGAACTGTACGTGGACTAGAAGCTATAACGCTGTCTATACCACCTTCTCCTGGTGAAAGCGTTGTAAAGCGTAAAGACAATAAAGATAAATTTACAACAGGAAGTATATTTGCTAAAAATGGATACACTGTTAAGTATCTATATGGAGGAGACGCATATTTCGATAATATGCAAGACTTCTTCGAAGGCAATAATTATAGCATTGTAGATAAGTCTAATTTTAAGCCTGATCAGATTACCTTTCAGAATGTATGGGGAGTAGCAGATGGAGATATGGCTAAGAAAGCCATAGAAGTAATGAATGAAGAATATCAACAAGGCAACCCTTTCTTTAATCATATCATGACTGTAAGTAACCATAGACCTTTCACTTATCCTGATGGAGTATTAGATACCTCTGACCTTACTAGTGCTAGAGATAAAGGAGTTAGATATACTGACTATGCAATCAAAGAATTTTTTGCATTAGCTAAAGAACAACCATGGTATGATAATACCATCTTTGTGATCTTAGCTGACCACTGTGCTTCTAGTGCGGGTAAGACACAGCTACCTCTAGATAAATATAGAATACCTGCTATGATATATGCTCCTAAAGGGCTTATCCCACAACAATTTGATCAAATGATCTCACAGATAGATGTCATGCCTACCTTATTAGGTATACTTAACTTTAAATATGACTCTAAATTTTTTGGAACTAATGTTTTACAAGCAGATTATAAACCAAGAGCCTTTATAGCTACTTATCAAGATTTAGGTTATATCCGAGACAACACATTAACCATCCTTAGTCCTAATCAAAAGGTAAGACAATATGGATTCAATACTCAGACTGTTAATAATCTAGTAACTCCTCTTACTCCAATAGATGATGTACAATCTAAGTATGTAGATGAAGCTATTTCATTTTATCAATTTACAGCTAAACAGCTAGAATCAAAGAGTTATAATAAATAAAAAAGCAGGGAGAGTAGTGCACACTACTCTCCCTGCTTTTTTAAACACACGTAACACAATTATTTATATGAATGCTGTCTACAACAAATAAACAACACAAAATTGTTCTAAAATAATTCAATTCTACATTTACATAAGAAAACGGGAAAACACCACTTACCTTGCTCTCCCGTTTTAATTTTAAAAAACACTTATCACTTTGTAATATATAATTGAAAAAAACTTATCAAATTTAATTAATGAAAACACTAGCACAGCATTCTTCTTAATCTTAGTATAAAACTCCTTAATTCATTTAAATTAATAAGTATTAATACTTAATTTTGATACTGCAAAAATCACTATTATTGTATAACTCACATAGGACATTTGTCCTTAATGCTATAAAAAAATGTTAAGAATAAATATTGACTTTCTATCATACATTGAATCATTGGCACAGACTGATGTTTTTAATGACAAAATTTTATTGCAACCTTATAAGCCTAAAGAAGTTCTACTACATCAGGGTGATCCTGTTACTAAGGTTATTGTTATTAAAGAAGGGATTACTAAATGCTATATCACAGAAGAAAATGGTAAGGAATATATCCCTGAGTTCTTAAGTACAGGAGAGATAATGGGAGAGATAGAGTTTATTGGTAAAAAAAACTGTCTATGCTCAGTAGAAGCTATAACACCCGTAAGTGCTTATATCATTCCTCTATCCGTATTTGAACATTTATTAAAAACAGATATAACCTTTAATAACACCCTACTAGAAGTAGAAGCATTAAGAGTGTTTCATACTAGCGAAAGAGCATCTTTTCAACAACTTTATACAGTAGAACACGCACTAGAAAAACTGTTAGAGCTACAAGAGAAAGAACAAGTACATATCTCTAAAGAAGATATGGCTTCTTATCTAGGTATCACTACACGTACCTTAAACCGTGCTTTAAAAAAAGTACAAGAAGAGGAATAAAAAACGAGGGAATAGTATGTATTCCCTCGTTTTTTTATACTTATTACATCCAGTGTAATGCTGATGATTCTACCTGATAAAGCCATTTATCTCTTAACTTCACTAACTCACTATACTGAGTAGTACTAAAGGATACTATTCCACCTGCGGTATATATCTTTAAACTACCTACATCTGCAGACTGTTGCCACCATAACTGTGACACCACTATCTTCTGTATCTTATGCGGTTCTAAATAGATATGAGAGATATCCCATATTCCTCTTCTTATCACGATGAAGTCTTCATTTACTTGAAGTAATCCTACTTTATAAAGTCTATAAAGAGCTAATAACATTATCACACTATAGCTCATTGCCATTCCTATAAACGTAACAGAACTAAAGTTTGCTCTAAAGAACAAGGTTAAAAACACTAAAGGAACAACTATGAATAAGAATACTCTAAATCCTAAGTATCGATAATTATATTTTAGAACAGTAGTGTACCCCTTGTTATCTTCTTTAGCCATTATTATTTTAAACAGATCCTTTCTCTCTTGAGTAGAACAGCCAGGTATCTGTAATCCTGATTTCTTATTATTCTCCTTATCCCCTGCTACTTGGCTTATTTTCAAACTACAGATATCAAATAACTTCTGAAAATAATTCTGCTCTATCTCTATTTTTTGTACTCGATTAGGTCTAATGATTGTATTTCGTGTAGATAGTAATCCATGAGACAACAACAATGTCTTATTCGAAAATGTCACTTTAAAATCCCAAAATCGCAACAAAGTACGGATCACATTCACTACTAATACCGTAATCACTAAAAAAACAACTAAGTATAGAAAAGCGACCAAAGGCAGCCCTCCTTCTATATAATTTGTCACCTCTTCTTTATCAATATACTCTTCTATAGAAATACTTCTCACTATAGAATCATACACCATATTAAAGAATACAAGTATTAACCCCAATGTGTATAGATAATTAGACGTTATACCTACTTTTAGAAGAGTCGTTATACTGATTCGTTTTGAATCTTCTTGCTCTTCTATAATGTTTTGTTCTCCATCTACTAAGTCTATTGAGGTATCTTGTATTACGTGTTCATTCTTATAGTTCAGTAGTATTTGTTTTAATGCATTAGCATCTGATAAAGCCATAGAAGGGATGGTAGCTTCTTTATCTTTACTACCTGCAGAGTCTATTTCTACAGAGTACACATTGATTATTTTGTTGATAAAACTCTGATTAAGATTCACCTGTTGTATTTTCTCTAGTTGAATAGTAACTTTAGATTTATTAATAATCCCTTTTTGAATTATAAAAGAATTAGTTTCTTCATCAATGTAAAACAGAAAGTTACGATAACTTAAATAAGCTATTCCCAAACTTAAGATACTTCCTAAGATCACTACTCCCCAAATACTAATAGGTAAATCTATACGCTTATTCACTAAAAATAAGACTATAAGAGGAACAAAAGCTCTTACTATCTTCTGTAAAGCATTCAGAAAATTAGCAATGATTCCTATTGTAGCTTGTCTAGTAGGCTGATAAAAACTATTCTTATTCATGAACAGATTCGTGTGAGTGTTCTACAATATCTAGATTAGTCCTTAAAGCCTGTTGAGGAGACTTCGTTATCTTCTGTATAACATACGCTTTTAGTTGCTCTCCCTCCTCTTTAGATATCCCTGTTATCTTCAGATCACCTAATGCTCCTCCTGCAGTAAAAAACTCCACAGTACATAAATTAAATACACGTAGTAATGCTCCTTCATATACTCCTACATGCTGCACTCTATTAAAAGGAATAACAGTCTGAGATCTATTAATAATACCTGTTTTATAAATAATATCTAGCTCACGTAGCGCATAGCCTTTCATTGCTACTCCCTTCATAGAGATAATACAGATAAGAATAATCAATATAACTCCTAATCCCATAAGTGAGTATAACAATGCTTCATTCAACAAAGGTTCACTCGTCAAATACTGAAAAATATAAGGTGTAAAAGCAATTAGTAAGATAATAATAGAAATTATTATTAACCTTATCCCGACTACTGTTCGATACCTAGAATCTAAGTTTTTAAACATTACTTGCCCTACTTGAGGTAATGCATCGATATCGATTTGTTTATTTTCAAACATACTATTCATACTCTTGTCCTTCTGTGTAAACAGACATTAATTCTACTAGTAAATATATCATTTAAAAAGAGATACTACTGTATGCAATCCATAAAAAAAGTCCTTTAAAAGTAATACACCGTTAAAGGACTTCTTATTATAAGTTACTACATTCTTACTTTACAACTTGATTTACAACACCTATATAGTAAGGCTTTTTCGCATTATCTTTTGCACCAATTAAGATAATAGAATAAAACTGTGAAGGTTTAAACACAACATCTTTTCTAGTTGCGAGTACCTTACCATCCTTATCTTTGATTGTTAGTGCATAACTATTAGCATCTAATGCATTAAATTCCTGTGTTTTCACAGCAGTTGTCTCATTGTCTTGAACTCTATTTTCAAACTCCTTTACTACTGTCTTATCATTAAACTGAACAGTAGCTACTACATTATCCGAGCTCAAATTAAAGAAACGAACTCCTGACTGCTTAACTTCATTTAAAGGGGTTGCTTTCTTAACATTATCCTCTGTTATAAAGTGGATTACCTTCGATTCGTTCCCTCCTATAAAAGAAGTATAAAACTGCCCACTAGTTATCTTCTTCGTAGTTGTAGTAATTGGCTTGACCTTATTACCTCCATAGATGTCTATTAATCTATTTCCTTGCCATAGATTCACATAACCTACACTCTGATAAAACAGAGGATAATATGGACTCTGAATAGGGCGACCATCTGCAACATAAATAAGTGCATCTTCACTCTCATAGGCATTTACCATAGTAAAACCACCTGCATGTTCTGACAAATCAATATAATCGTCATCACTGCTACAACTAAACACTGCAAAACTTAGAAGCAATACTGTCAATAAACTTAAAACTCTTTTCATAATAGATCTTTTTAAATTAGTTTCTCATCATCTTTAATTACTTATAACGACATGCAATAATCATGCAAGTCTATGTATGAACTACCATTAAAATTTTCTAATACTCTTATTCACTTAGTTTTCTATTCGCATACAATAATAAAGACTCTACATAGTCTCCATCAAAGTCAATCTTATAAATTTTAGACACCTTAAATTCCTCTATCTCCTCAAACCATTCACCTGAAGCAGATAACTCTTCGAATGCAAAATACTCACTATCATCACTATCCATATACTTCCCTACATAGACACAATCCTCTTCCTTAAATTCTAATCCAAAAGCACCATATTTATTCCCAATAGCTTTTAAAGTATCAAAAATATTGTCTTTTAACTGAATAGGGCTACTATAAAAGTCAACATGTTTTGCTTTCAGTACTTCTTCAATAAAAGCAATATTTTCTCCACGCTCTATAGTAGATATTTTATCCACAGCTATCAACTCATACCCATCTATAATATAATCGACCGAATTACACTTCGTTAATAACCACTTATCATTATAAGCTAATACTATACCTAGTATTAATTCTTTCTTTCTACCTTTTAAGCGAATGCCTACTAATTTATTCAAGTAATCTTTTATCATAGTAATAGATATTAATGAATTAGGTAATACGTAATGAGAGAATTTTGCGCTCTCTACTCCCTATTCTCAATAGGTCTTTACTAAAATTATGAATATTTCGACAATTATTCACAAATAATCCCTCTTTTTTAACCACAAAACAGAAGTGAATCAACATTCTATTAATCAAATAGATATACTTAAATGAGTAAATCAATATTACTTTTTTTGATATTTATTTTTTCTATTCCCCTCTAAAAGAAAGCATATTTGACTAAAAACAAATACTTCTGTATAATAAAAAAGCAGGATATACTATCCCGCTTCTATTCTATAATTACTATTTTGCTTTAAGATGAGTAGCTACACCTATTCTATTCCATGCGTTTATAGTAACCATGCACATAATAAGTTGCGCTAAATACACTTCACCAAATAACTCTTCTGCTTGCGCATATAATGTATCACTAATTCCTCCTTGATGAATAAATGTAACCGCTTCAGTCATCTCCAGAATCACACGTTCTTCTTCTGTAAACAGCTCTGTTTCTTGCCACCCTGCTAACACTAATAATCTTCTAACAGATTCTCCATGCTTTAAAGCGTCTTGTGTATGAATATCTAAACAGTACCCACATCCATTTAACTGAGATGCCCTAATCTTTATTAGCTCTTTATGTATTGGTGTTAATTCTGATTCGTTTAAGTATTTTTCTAATAATAACATTCCTTCATACGCCTTAGGCTGTACACCATAAATTGTCTTTCTCATAATCGTAACTTTATTGTTTTTAATTTCAACAAATCTAAAGCTATGATTAATCAATAAACTTAAACAGGTTTAAGAAAATCTCTTCTTCTTTATCTCACTTAAATACTCTGGGCTAAACCCTAAATAAGAAGCCATTAAATACTGAGGAATACGTTGTATAAACTCTGGAAATCTCTCTTCGAAGTGGAAGTACAACTCTTCTCTACTAAACTCGTACAAATACTTCACTCTATATTGAGCAGCAGCATATGCACGTTGAAAAACTTGTCTATAGTACTTCTCCATAATTGGGTGTTTCTCTACTAGTAAAACAAATTGTTCTCTAGTAATCACGATTACTTCTGACTTCTCTACTGCTTGAATATAAAAGTTACTATTCGTATGCTGTTCAAAAGCCATATTATCCGTTAACCACCAATTCTCTATGGCAAAATCCGTAGTCTGTTCTATACCATTATTCTTCATATAATAACTTCTCAAGCACCCTACTTCCACAAAGAATAACTTATCACAAAGCATATCTGCTTCTAAAAGAATCTCTTTCTTTTTGACCTTGATCAGCTCAAAATAAGATAAAATAGAATCTGCTTCAGGTACTGATAAAGTCCCTACGAATTTTTCGATATGTTGTATAAGTTTGTTCATTGAATATAAGTTATAAAACAAAGATACTTACTTCAAGTGTAATTGTTTATAATACGTTATCTTATACTTTGTAAAATCATCTGTTAGTTTACACTCAAAGAAATCAAAAGTATGCACAGCACCTTTTACTTCTAAGACTGTGACTTTTCCTCCATTGCTCTCTACAGAAGTCACATACTCTTTTGCTTCATCTATTAGAGGATCATATTCTGCTAGTACCATTGTCATAGACGGTAGTGATTGGTAGTTCTGCATCTTATTAGGCACTGCATATTCCCTCCACTTATTCTTATCCCCTGACAAATAATGTTTCCACATATAAGTTGCACTTTTCTTAGATTGCATAGGTGCATAAGCATAAGTGTCCATAGAAGGAGTATTCAGCTCATCTGATGTAGGAGGATATAGAATAAAAGCATTGCTTATTGGGATATTATGATGATCTCTATTTAAGTGTAAGAGTGATAACGCTATTGTTCCTCCTGCACTACTTCCCATCACACTGATATTCTGTTTATTTCCTCCTATTGCTTCTATATTGCTATAACACCATTCTAGAGCACTTACACTATCTTCTAAAGCTGCTGGAAAAGGATGTTCTGGAGCTAATCTATAGTCAACAGAAACTATGATAACCTGAGCCTCTCTCATTAGATCTCGCAACTGAAAATCATACTGCTCTGGACTTCCAAAAATAAAAGCTCCTCCATGTAAGAACAAGACTACAGGCAAGGGTTTCTCTATTTCTCTTGGCTTATATATTCTTATTTTAAGAGAAGTATTATATGCTGTAGAAATTACTTGATTATATACACTGATATCATGAGGTATAGTTATAGCTCCCTCCCCTAGCATTAACCGTTCCTCTTCTATGCGTATTTGTTGAGGATTATACTCTAAAAGAGAGTCATAGGGTATCTGAGTCCAAGCGCTTAACGAAAGTGCTATTAATAGTTCTTTATCTATATTCATATCTTAAATGATTACTGTAAAGAACAAAAGTCTTGTCTTTTTACCACATCCTAGAGGACATAGGTCTATAAATTCACTTCCTTGCGTATTCTACTCAAATGCCTTGGGGTAATATTTAAAAATGAAGCTAAGTATATACCAGGTATCTGCTGTATATAGTGAGGATAGTTCTGAAGTAACTTCAGGTACCTATCTTTAGCATCTAGACGTTGGATATCGAAGAGTTTTTCTTCTAATTCCATAAACTGCTCTTCTAATAACTGTTTAAAGAAGTTTGTCCATACTATGCTATCTACACATAGTTTATCTACATCTGCTTTATAGAGGACATATAATTCTGTTTTGCCTATAGACTGTATATTCTCCTTAGATGGTTGTCCTGATATAAAGGAAGTCATCGCTGTCATCATACTTTCGTCGAAGGTGATACAGTATGTACGCTCTTCTCCACTTTCTAATAGAAAATAAGAACGCAAAACCCCCTTTTTTATCCACACTATCTTATCAGCTACCTCTCCTTCGCAGATTAGCATTTCTTTATTTTCTAATACCTGCTCTTGTACTAATAGTGATAATGACTTCCACAAGTCTTGTTCTATCACATTAGACAGTGTACTAAATGACTTCTTTCTCATCAGACAGACTCTTTTATTTCGATGGTTCTAAAGGTAAGATTAATACGTGGAGTATGAACCACTTTTGTAGGAGGTAATCTATGTAGCCAATTTTCTTGTGTAGTCCCTTTCATGACTAATAGACTTCCATTGTCTAAGATAATATCAATCTTAACTCCATTCTCTTTGTGTTTGAAAGCAAATTTACGAACTGCACCAAAGCTCAGAGAAGCTATAGCTCCATGTTTTTTTAAATCCTTCTCTCCATCGCTATGCCACGCCATTCCCTCTTCTCCTGTGTGATATAAATTTAAAAGACATGAATTATAAGTCTCCCCTGTCCTCTCTTCTACTATTTTCTTTAATGCTAATAACTCTTCCGTCCAGAGCAATGCTGTCTTTGTAATATTCGAATAAGTATAACTAAATGGAATGTCGCCATACCAAGCCACCTTTCGCTTAGTAGTTACTTTCTTCCCAAAGATAATAGCTTGATCACATTGCCAATCTACATGAGTCAAAAGTTGATCATAATAGTAGTCACACTGCTCTTTATTAAATACTATCCCATAATAATCAACTTCTCCATCATAAGGAAGAATGTTTGTAAACTCTTGACTATAATCACTAAACAAATCCATAAGCACTGATTTAATGCTACAAGTTTATAGATTATCTAACACAGAATAAAAAAAGTAATGCGATAAATTAAAGCAATATGATACTAACAAAAAAACGGAGTTACTATTTAAAGCAACCCCGTTTTATGATAACACTATATTCTTCTTTACTCCAATGGCTTCATCCCTGCTTCTCTAAAGTACTCTATTTTACTTAAGAACATCGCAGCCATACGCTCTGCTCGCCACTTCGCTTCATCAGCTATTTTTCCTTCATATAGTTCATCCACCGTACCATTAAAGATTCTCTTCCATTCTTCAAAATGCTCGCCTTCTACAGGTAGCTGTGCATGAGGAGGAAAAGGTTTTCCTCTATATGTATACTCTTCTAATAGAATAGTTTGCCAGAAGGCGTACATTTTCTCTAAATGCTCAGGCCATCTCCCCTCTAGTTTACTATTAAAAATAGGACCGATAAACTCATTCTCCTGTACTCTTCCATAAAAGGTATCTACTAATACCTTAATATCTTCTATGTTTTCTATATCTTTTCTCATTACAAATTATTATTTTTACACACTATCTGTTTACAAACAAATACTAAACTTCACTGCTATGATTTCAATATCCATTTTAGGTTCTGGTAAAGTTGCTCGACACTTGATACTAAACTTTTTAGAACACGACAATATTTGTTTACAACAAGTGTATGCACGAACTCCTAACAAAGTTAAGGACTTAGTCTCTCAGAATCAAATTATTTCAGATATCAATGAGCTAAAACCTGCAGATATTTTTATCATTGCAGTTAGTGATGATGCTATAGAAGAAGTATCCTCTATCATCCCTTTAAAAGATGCCTTTGTGGTTCATACTTCTGGGACAATGCCGATGAACTCTATTGCTACCACAAGTAGAAAAGGAGTCTTCTATATGCTACAGACTTTCTCTATCGATAAGGAGGTTGATTTCAGCCTTATCCCTTATTGTATCGAAGCTAGTAACAAACAAGATTTTGAACTTTTAGAAAAGTTAGCTTTATCTTTTTCTGAAAGAGTGTATAAAATCTCTACTGACCAGAGACAGTCTATACACCTAGCAGCAGTATTTGTAAACAACTTCACCAATCATCTTTTTAAACTAGGTGAAGATATTTGTAAAGAGAATATGGTGCCCTTTGACATTCTAAAGCCTCTAATTCTAGAGACTGCTACTAAGGTCCAGACTTTATCTCCTAGAGAAGCCCAGACAGGACCTGCTGCACGTAATGATCAAGGAACTATAGACCGTCATCTAGAAGCGCTAAATGACCCAATAAAAAAAGAAATATATCAACTTATAACTAATTCAATACAAAATAACTAATGTCTAAACATTTTAAAGAAATAATGAATGACATCACTACATTCATATTTGATGTAGATGGTGTATTAACAGATGGTACTGTACACGTAACGCAAGAAGGAAATTTACTAAGAGATATGTACATTAGAGATGGATATGCGATGAAAGCCGCTATCGAAAACGGATACAATGTATGTATTATCTCAGGAGGTAGTAATGAAGGTGTACGTACTAGATTTGCTAATCTTGGAGTGAAAGACATCTACTTAGGAGTACCTGATAAAGTAAAAGTATTTAAAGAGTATATAGCAGCTAATAACATCAATCCTGATACTGTATTATACATGGGAGATGATATACCTGACTATCATATCATGCAAGAAGTAGCACTACCTACTGCTCCACAGGACGCTGCACCAGAAATAAAAAGAATCTCTAAGTATATCTCTCATCTTAACGGTGGTAGAGGGGCTGTGAGAGATGTGATCGAACAAGTCATGAAAACACAACAAAAGTGGTTTCAACACTTTAACGCTAAATTTGACTAATAAAAACTATGCTTAATAAGCTATTTAAGGATTATAATATCGTACTAGGATCTAATTCTCCTAGACGTAAACAATATTTAACAGACTTAGGATTCACCTTTACAGTCCGAGCTTCGGATATAGATGAGTCTTATCCTGAAGAACTAGTAAGAGAACAAATCACTGACTATATCGCTAAAGCAAAGGCTGATGCTATAGAAATACTACACGATAACGAAATCATCATCACCAGTGATACTACAGTATGGAATAATGATACCTCACTAGGCAAACCTGAAAGTAGAGATGAAGCCTATACCATGCTGAAGAGCTTATGTGGTCATGAGCATGAAGTAATCAGTTCTGTATGTTTAAAGAGCAAGGAGAGCGTAAGTGTATTCCACTGTATTACTAAAGTGAGTTTCTCTGACCTATCTGATGAAGCCCTTTATTTCTATATAGACCAATACAAACCTTATGATAAGGCTGGGGCTTATGGTATACAAGAATGGATAGGATTAGTAGGCATAGATAAAATAGATGGTTCTTATACTAATATAGTAGGCTTACCTACTAAAGAGCTTGTTGAAGAATTACTAAAATTCATTAAAAAATAAATATGCTAAAAGAATATTACACAGAGATCATAGCGACTGTAATTACATTAGTTCTATATATTCCTTGTAGAAAGTTAATAGGATATATCATCCGATCATTCTCTACTAAAGAACAGCGTAAAGATAGCCGAGTACTACTGATCATCAGATTATTTAATACACTTCTATCTGTTATTTTTCTAATTCTCATACTAACGATTTGGGGAGTTCAGCCGGAGAATTTCATGGTTACACTTACGTCTGTATTTACAGTAATAGGTGTAGCGATGTTCGCTCAGTGGTCTTTATTAAGTAATATCACTGCCGGAATCTTATTATTCTTCTCATTTCCATTTAGAATAGGAGATACCATCAGATTACAAGACAAAGATTTTCCTATAGAAGCTAAGATCATTGATATCAAGGCATTCTGTACTATATTACTCACTACAGAGAATGAGAAAATCTCTTATCCAAACAGTTTATTATTACAAAAGGGAATCGTTATAGTCAATAAAAAAGAGGATATAGACAATCCTACAATATAATAGTGGCACAAATTTTGTATTTACCATTTCGGTTTAAATAGTCAAATGGTAGTAGAAGAAAGGCTAGTTAACCTATTTATAGGTTTTACTAGTCTTTTTTTTATAAAGTCAAAACTAATCAATAAAACTACTTCAGAACACAAACACTTATCTATACTGTACTCTTTATAGAAGATCATAGATTCTATTCTAGCTATATAAAGAACAGTACCACGAGATCATTTGCAGTTTATACCTCCTTAATTTCGTTGAAATGAATGCAATTGATTGGAGTATTTTTATACTAATTTTATTTATTGTTATCACCATTAAGCACTTTAAACTTAATAAAGCAGATAACAACTCTATTTACGAAAAGTCAACACTACACTATGGTTTCAAGATTATAGCGGTACAATCTTTTATATACACTTTTATCTCTCTTCCAGGACAAGCTTATTCACAAGGAATGACATTCCTACAGCTGTATCTAGGTATTCCCTTAGCCGTATTTATCGTTATATTCTTAATTATCCCAAAATACAAAAAACACAATACTAAAAGCGCATTTGAGTACATCAAGACGAAGTCTAATAAAAGAGTCTACTACTTAACCAGCATTATTTATCTAATCCTAAGATTACTTGTTCTTACTATTACATTCTATGCTACGGCTATGATACTCTCTATTTTATTAAAAATAGATTTCAAAATCTTACTCTTAATCATAAGTGCAATTTTTATCGTTCTAAACATTCTTTTTAAAAACAAAACCAATTTATTCCCTAGACGAAACCAGTTATTATACGCCATTATAATAACGACTATCATCTTTCTGACCATATTATATAAACTACCAGAAGGTATGTATCTAGAAGATACATTAAGCTTCACCGCCTCTTTTGATAAACTTACCGTGATCGATAGCGATCTTGCTTTAAAAGATAATTTTGACTTGCTTAAATGTTTAGTAAATGGTACTATACTATTCGTCGCCCTATTATCTATAGATACAAAGATTCTACAGATATATAGACAGAGTAAATACTCTGATAAGACTAAGGATGGATTGATTATCAATGGGCTATTCAATGTCCCATTTCATTTCTTTATTCTATTGACAGGGTGTGTGTTATTTACATTTTATCAGTTTAACGATGCCCCGCTACACTACAACCCTCATAATGTACACACAGTATATCAATCTGAATATGCAGAACAATACGACCATATCAAACAAGAGTATCAAAAAATATTGAACTTAAAGAAAGAAGCTAGCTTCTTATACAGTGGGCAAATCTATCAGAACTACAGTAATCAAATACTAAAAGATCAAATACTAAGCTTAACAGAAAATGCAAATAAACTTCAACTAGAAGCAAAAAAATTAATTAAAAAGGCGAATCATAATGTAGAAGTGAATGATTCTGACTTTATACTTCTTCACTTTATCAACTTTCATGTACCCACAGGGATAGCAGGTGTTATCATGGCTTTATTTTTTATCTGTTTACTTTCGATAGGATTTCACGAAATAAATTGGCTATCAAAAAAAACAAAAAAACTGTTATCTCAGACCAAGTCAAGTGCTCTGCCTCATCCAGACAGCAAAAGATATCATGATATCATTACTCTTATTATTATTATCCTTGCTCTGATTATAGTATATAATATTCCCGTATTTTTAAATCTTATCCAAATACTATGGGCGTACTCTTCTCTGTTTTCAGGAACTCTACTTGGTATTTTACTAGTGACCATGTACTTTAAAAACAATAATAAAGCTTTGTTTTACACCATTTTACTAACTCAAATCACTATTATTACCCTATACATCACTACTCCTATTCATTATCTATGGTATAACACTATTGGGCTAGCTACTATCCTTATACTAGTACCTATCTCTAACCTAATTAGTAAACTATTTTCTAATCATAATAGATCTAATATTTTATCTTAGTATTAGATTAACCACACTTAGTTTCTAACGCATATCATCCAAAGATTCGGATTAGCACTCTATTGCACTGAAGCACGTATGATGCTCTAGTCTCATTTTGTATAAAAGCTATATGATAATGCTATAGGTCTATATTGTGTCCGTTATTTTACTTGATTTAACGGACTCACTACAGACTCATAACGGACTCACTACGGACTCAAATCAAGTGAGACAAGAATAAGAATGCTCTCAGAGTACAATAAATTACTTACTTACCTGGCTTTAAAAAATGTACTGATGTATGAGTAGCTATATTATTACCAATGCATTGTTATCTCCTTAGCTCTTTGTAATATAGGTTCTTCTACTCTTTCACTTTTATAACCACCTATTATTTAACAATATAATCAATAAAAAAAAGTATATACTACATCATGATATGTACTATACACTTTATATTCTTTCTTTAGTTATTTATTCTAAGAAAGCAAGCTTACACATTCGCAAATGGCAAACTCCACTTATACTTCACAGCTAATACTCTAATCAGAATAATAATACCTGCTGTACCTACGTATAAGATATCCTTACTCAGCTCAAAATAATTTAGTAAATAATAAACCAAACCTCCAAGGATACATGCTGTGGCATAGATCTCTTGTTTAAAAATAAGTGGAATCTTATTCGCTAAAATATCGCGAATAACCCCTCCAAAACAAGCAGTAATCGTACCTAAGGTAACACAGATAATCGGGTGTAAGCCTACTGTCATCCCTTTTTCTATACCGATTAGTGTGAACACAGCGATACCTATGGTATCAAATAGGAAAAGAGAATAACGCAAGAAGTTAAACTTCTTATAGAACACAATAGCCATAGCTACCCCTAATAAGGTTACATAAAAATAACTAAGATTAGTAAGCCACATCACAGGTGTCCATCCGATCATCATATCTCTGATAGTCCCTCCTCCAATAGCTGTCGCGAATGCTAAAATAGTCATCCCAAACAGATCTAACCTTCTTTCACGCCCTGCTAATGCTCCCGAAATTGCAAAAGCTAATGTTCCGAGCAAATCTAAAATATCGAAAAAATTAAACATTAAATAGTATAAAAATAATGCGCTAAACCTTAGCTGTTAAATAATTGTAGTCTTTTAATACCGTTTCTATAAACTCCTGATCAGAGAGTGTCTTCAGCTCACCTATACCTAGTACGCTCTTAAGTTTAACGACTAGCTTCTGTAATAACTCGTGATCTCTATTTGCTTTAAAAGTAGTTAAAGCTTCTTTTATAATATAAACATCTTTATCTGTCAAACTTAACACCTGCGCAAATAATGGGGTGTACTCCTCCTCTACTTCCTGAAAAATAGTGGATGACAAAAGTAATCTTTCTTTAACAGATATCACTGCTGTACCTGCTAAAATATCACCTAATCGCTGACTCTTATCTGTACATATAATTGTAATCAAACCAACTGCTGCTGAACCTATCCAAAAATCTACTAATCTCATTACCCAACGGCTAGCATAGTCTACCACAGAAGCTTCATAGCCATCTATCTTAATTACCTTAATCCTCATAATCTTCTTACCAGGAGTAGCTCCCTGCATAATCGTCTCAAAAAATAGAGTATAAAACAAAGCAGGAGAAGCGATGAGAATCATAACCGCAATTTTAGACCAATCATCTATAAAAGCATTAACTATTCTTAGTTGACTTACAATATAAAAAATCAGAATCAAATACAATCCCTTAAAAATAAGATCTAAAATAGAAGCAATCATTCTTTCACCAATAGATGCAGTTTTAAATTCTATTTTGATATTTTGTGTTGTATTTATTGTTAAATTAGCCATAAATTATCTGCTTTTAAATGAGAGAAGTCGCTTTTATCAAATATAATAAAGAAAAATGGATTGAATATGAACATACAATATATTCTAACTCAATTCATAAACCTGATTACTTAGCCGATATGTACATTCAGTTAATGAATGACTTATCCTATGCACAAACTTATTATCCCAAGAGTAAAGTTACACAATATCTCAATATTTTAGCAGCGCAAACTTATCAAAAAATTTACAAAACAAAACGTATTGAGGAAAATAGACTTGTTTATTTCTTTAAAACAGAAGTACCTCTAGTTGTGCATGAAAATCGTAATTATCTTTACTTTTCTGTACTAACCTTTCTGATTATTGTAGGTATTGGTTTTGTTTCTGCTCATTATGATTTAGAGTTTATTCGTTTAATATTAGGAGATCATTATGTTAATCTAACGTTAGATAATATACAGAATGATGACGCGATGGGTATCTATAAATCTGGTAGTAACTGGGGAAGCTTTGTAGGTATAGCGTTTAACAATCTATATGTATCTCTACAATTTTTTATATACGGAATCTTCGCTGGGTTAGGCACACTATTCTATCTACTCTATAATGGCATTATGCTAGGTGCGTTTCAATATATGTTTATTAGAGAAAATGCTTTTATGGATAGCTTTAGAGGGATATGGTTACATGGAGCTATAGAGATCACAGGGATTATCATTGAGGCATTTGCAGGCTTTGTATTTGGAGGAAGTCTTCTATTTCCTAAAACCTTCTCGAGAAAGAATTCCTTTATTCGAGGATTTAAGAATGGATTTAAAATATTCTTAGCGATGGTACCATTCGTTATCACAGCTGCTTTTATAGAGGGCTTTATAACACGCTATGCTAAAGAGATGCCTGATGTACTAAACTATATTATTATACTAGGTACATTCTCTATCATTATTTATTACTTCTTCATCTATCCGAGAAGAGTATATTCAAAACTTATTAAATTATAATCTATGTTTGTTGTTTTTAAAAAAAGAGATTTTAGTGACTTAATGAATGATACAATTTCATTCTTTCAAAAAGAAGGAAAACCATTCTTCAAAAATTACTTTACCCTATGTGGTATCCTATTACTAGTCTTATTTGTATGTACTTACTTTTTATTTGATATGGTATTTTCTGGGTCTAGCTCTGCAAATAACTCATCATTAGATACATTTATAGACAATAATGTTGGTCTTTTCTTCTTAGTAGTCTTAGTAGCGGCGGTTGTTACTATTCTTATAAGTATTATCGCTATGTCATATCCTGTATACTATCTAAAGGCGATGGTAGAACACCCTAAGGATTATCAAGATATAAAGCATATTACTAATCCTCTAAAAAAGGATATTTGGAGATTACTTGGCTTCGCACTTGCTTCTTTTTTCACTATATTTCCCTTAATTATAATTGCTTTCTCTATCGCGGCTGTTTTAATATTTTTATTAATAGGGATTCCCCTTTTACTGATTATGATGCCTGCTATTGCTTCATGGATAAACTTAGCTTATTATGAATATGTGACCAATAGAAGTGGAATCTTTGAATCATATCAAACAGCTTACTATATGCTGAAAAGTAAATTCTGGATTATCGTAGGGAACACTTTCTTAGTATATCTAGTAATACAAATCGTTACTACTATGGTAAATATTATCCCTCAAATCATGTTCTATGGAGGTACAATATTCAGTGAAAAAAGTTCTTATGATCTAGAAGACACACAAGGTTTTAAACTAATGTTCATCGGTATCGTTATCTTAAGTACACTAGTATCTTTCGTAATGAATAATATTATGTTGATTAATCAAGGATTAGTTTACTACAGCATCAGAGAACAAAAAGAAAATACACAGTCTCATGCAGACATTGATATGATTGGAAAAAACTAATGAAGAGATTCTTATTTATACTATTATTTTTATCATTTGCTACTCCTCATTTTGGGCAGGTAGAGCAGGATACTATTGTATCTGATGTAGAATCTTCACAAGATGAAGAAGACATCTCTGCGACTGCTCATGAAGCTGGAGTTATCAAGGCTAAGCCTGTCAATGTACTTCCATACTTAGAGGAGACGAGTACAGATATAGTACTTACTAAATTTGAGACAGATTATAAAAAGAAATACAAGAAAGATCCTGACTTCGATTATAAAGAAGAACTTAACAAAGACTCTATCTGGAAGCGCTTTAAGCGATGGTTAAATCAGCAATTAACTGACTTCTTTAGACAATTTGATATTGACTATGAAACAAGTAGCCGTTTACAAGTTTTTTATAGAATAGCAGGAACACTAGTTATCTTTCTTTTAATTTATTATATCGTAAGAGCTGTTATTCAGAAAGATGCCTATTGGCTATTCAAGAAGAGCGCTAAAAAGATGGAGATACAGGTCGATGAAATTGAGTTAAACCTTAAAGTTGTGGACTTCCCTTCTCTAATAAGCAAGACCATTGCGGAACAACAATACCGTCTAAGTATTCGTTACTACTACCTATGGCTTCTACAGAGATTACAAGAAAAAGAGGAGATCGAATGGCATATCGAAAAAACGAACTCTGACTATCAAAACGAAATAAAAGATAGCAAACTAAAAGAGGATTTTAGGTATCTTTCTTATCTATATAACAATATATGGTATGGAGAATTTGAAATAGAAGAATCTGAGTTTAACCGTGCAAAACAGTCATTTGACACTATACTAAAACAAAGCTAAAATGAGTAAATCAACAAAAACAATGTTGTTCCTTTTTATCGTGATTATGGGCTTTGTTTATTTTATAGAGTCTAATAAAGTAGATCCGATAGATTGGCGCGAAACCTTAGATAATACACATAAGATTCCCTTTGGGACATATATACTAGATCAGGAAATAGACAAAGTGTTTCCTAATGATAGTATAATCAGAATCACTGGAAATGTCTATGACTTCTTTAAAGATAAAAAGTATGATAGTATACACACTAACACACTGTTCTCTTTAAAGAACTATGGGTATATAGACTCTTTCGCTAGAGTCAACCTACATCACTATATAGCAAAGGGAAACACTGCTGTTATCTTTCAAGATAATATAGATGGGTTAATCGAAGGTATAGAGACAGACTATCTACAGTATACATTACAAGAGGAATTATTAGATCAAGATAAGGTGTCAGTAACATTAGCTAATCCGAATATTTCTACTTATTCGTTTCAGTTAAAAGACTTAAATACGAACTACTTCGATATTCCAGATTCTCTACGTACAAAGGTAGAGGTGCTAGGATACTTAAAGTATAAAGGAGTCAAATATCCTAACCTTATCCGCTATAAAGAGGGATCAGGTCAACTTATATTAGGACTTCAGCCTATTGCATTTACAAACTATAATTTGTTAGAAAGTAATAATCACCTTTATGTTCAGGGTGTATTATCTTACTTACCTCAACAGAACACCTACTTCACTGTATCTAGATTACCAGGAGATAATGAGTACCACTCTACTTCTATTCTTAGATTTGTGTTTAAACATCCTGCCTTGACATGGGCGTGGTATTTCTTCCTTGGAACGTTGTTTGTGTTTATCATTTTCACAGCAAAAAGAAAGCAGAGAGTAATACCGATTATCACACCGCTGTCTAACACTACTGTTGAATTTACCAAAATAGTGTCTAATCTTTATATTCAAAATAAAGACTATGAAGACTTGATTAATAAACACATTATATACACCTTAGAAAAAATAAGACGTGTACATTGGCTAGATACCACTAAACTAGATGAAGTATTTATCAATAACCTGCATACCAAAACCAAAAAAGACAAAGAAGATATCATCAAATTTGTCAGGTTTATAGAGCAGTTTAAAGCTGCCCCACACCATGCATCAGAAGAAATGCTAATCGAATTAAACAAAATAATTGAGAAAATCATTGATTAAAGATATACTATGGAAAATACAGTAACCCCAGAAGAAAACTTACATTTCGAATCTAGACTAGATTTGAGTTTGTTACAAGAGAAGGTAAAAGGAATCAAAAGTGAGATACAGAAAGTAATCGTTGGTCAAGATAAAACGATAGATCAAATCATTGTATCTCTATTAGCTAATGGGCATATTCTATTAGAAGGTGTACCGGGAGTAGCCAAAACACTTTCTGCTAAATTATTAGCTCAGACTATCGATATGGGCTTTAGCCGTATTCAGTTTACACCAGATTTAATGCCTTCTGATATATTAGGTACCTCAATTTTCAATATGCAAAAAAGTGAATTTGAGTTTAAAAAAGGCCCAATATTCTCTAATCTTATCTTAATCGATGAGATAAACCGTGCTCCTGCCAAAACTCAGGCTGCGCTATTTGAAGTAATGGAAGAACGCCAAATCACAATAGATGGACATTCTTATAAAATGAATGAGCCATTTATAGTAATAGCTACTCAAAACCCTATTGAACAAGAAGGTACTTATAGATTACCTGAAGCGCAATTAGACCGTTTCTTATTTAAGATTAATATAGACTATCCTTCATTAGAAGAAGAAATCGCTATCGTTCAAAGAGAACATGAATTATTAGATAAAAAGAAAACTACGATGATTAATAAAGTAGTTACTCCTAATGAGATCATTTCTTTCCAAAAGCTAATCAAAGAAATTATCGTTGAAGAGAAGATCATTGAATACATTGCTAAGATTGTTGCTGATACTCGTATTAATCCATTGTTATACCTAGGAGCTTCTCCTCGTGCCTCTATTGCCATCCTGAATGCCGCAAAAGGATTCGCTGCTATTAACAACAGAGACTTTGTAACACCTGAGGATATTAAAGAAGCTGCTATACCAGTACTAAAGCACCGTATAATAGTATCTCCTGAAAGAGAGATGGAGGGGGTGACAGCCAATGATATTATTAATCAAATCATCGAATCAATAGATATTCCTAGATAATAAAAACAATACTTATGTTTAAATTATTCAAGCAACTTTATTTACAAAAACGAGTGTATATGGTCTTAGGGACTATTATAGCTCTATTTGTACTTGCCTTTATATTTCCAATACTGTATAAAGTTGTTTGGGGGTTATTTGTATTATTTTTTGCTATCATATTGGTAGATATCACCCTGTTATTCAACAAGAAGAATAAAGTAGATGCTGTGCGTATCTTACCCGAAAAGCTATCTAATGGTGATGATAATACCATCTATATCTCCATAGAGAATAAATATAATATCACAGTACAATGCGATATTATAGATGAGATCCCTTTTCAATTTCAGAAAAGAGATTTTGAAATCACTAAAACCTTGGCTCCTAAGGAACAAAAAACTCTTAGCTATACCTTAAGACCTACGACTAGAGGAGAGTATGTCTTCGGAAAGTTAAACGTATATATATCTAGTCCTCTTAAATTAGTATCTAGAAGATTTGTTTTTTGTGATGACAATACCTTAGCTACCTACCCTTCTTTCATTCAGATGAAGAAATATGATTTGATTGCTTTTTCTAAAAACAAGTACGCTTTTGGAATGAAGAAAATCAGAAAGATTGGTACTACTACTGAGTTTGAACAAATAAAGGAATATGTATTAGGAGATGATATACGCAATATTAACTGGAAAGCAACGGCTAAATCTAGTCAATTAATGGTCAACCAATTTCAGGATGAGAATACAGAGTCTGTTTATAATATTATCGATAGAGGGCGTGTGATGCAGATGCCTTTTAATGGTTTATCTTTACTAGATTATGCGATTAACTCTACCCTAGCCTTATCTAATGTTATTCTTAAGAAAAATGACAAAGTAGGATTAATGACTTTCTCAGAGAATATCACAAACCAACTCCCTGCTGAAAGTAAAATAAGTCAATTGCAAAAAGTCATGGAACAATTATACAGAGTCAATACTAACTTTGTAGAAAGTGACTTCGGAAAACTATATGCGCATATTAGACATAAGATTACACATCGTAGCTTGATTATTCTTTACACTAATTTTGAATCCTTATCTAGCTTAAAAAGACAGTTACCTTACCTAAGAGCTATTGCAAAAAATCACGTTCTATTAGTCGTTTTCTTTGAGAATACAGAGTTAACTAAACTGACTGAAAAAAAGGCTAAAAACACAGATGATATTTTTGACAAAGTAATTGCAGAAAAATTTAACTTTGAAAAGCGTTTAATAGTAAATGAATTAACCAAATATGGTATTCAATCTATACTAACTGCTCCAGAAGAATTATCCATAAACACGATTAATAAATACCTGCAAATCAAAGCTAAGGGTACCTTATAATATGATGATTAAAAAAATAGAAAGCTCACAAAACACCTTGATTAAAAGCATTGTTCAACTTCAAGAAAAATCTAGAAATAGGAAACAATCGGGTACATTTGTTATTGAAGGGCTTCGAGAAATAGAATTAGCAACTAAAGGAGGATATTCATTAAAGACTCTTTTATTCTATCCTGACCTTGTGTCTGAGACCTCTCTACGACCTTTTATTTCAAGAGAAACAGAGCTAATAGAAATATCTAAAGATGTATATCAGAAACTAGCTTATAGAGATACAACTGAAGGGGTAATAGCTATCGCACATACAAAATCATTAGACCTAGAGGATCTAAAGCTTTCTGAGAACCCTATAATCTTAGTAGCTGAAGCTACAGAGAAACCCGGAAACATAGGTGCCATACTTAGAACTGCTGATGCGGCTAATATAGATGCTGTCATCATCGCTAACCCTAAAAGTGATATCTATAATCCTAATGTAGTGCGTTCTAGTGTAGGATGTGTTTTTACAAATCAGATAGCCATGGCTTCTACTACGGATGCTATTGCCTTTCTAAAAAAACACAACATCAATATCTACTGTGCCACATTACAAGATTCAACTTCTTATCATACAATAGATTATAAAGAAGCTACTGCATTCGTAGTAGGTACAGAAGCTACTGGACTTACTCAAGAATGGAGAGATGCTAGTACGAAGAATATCATCATACCTATGAGTGGGGTGATAGACTCCATGAATGTATCTGTAGCTGCTTCTATCTTACTGTTTGAAGCAAAACGCCAACGAGATTTTAAATAACAATATATACAGCACCTTATCCAAGGTGCTTTTTTGTTTTATATAGCGGTAAATAGTGACATTGCAATACTATTTTTTATTCTATTTTTGAATACAAAAATAAAGCAACATGGGACATAGACATATCGTAACTAATATAGACTTAACATCACAGGGAGAAGTAGAATATCACTTCGTAGGAGAGTGGAAATATGAAATACCTTTATTCTTCTTTCCCCTATTCTGCATTCCTGTACAGTCTAAAGAGTTAAAAGATTACAGTCTTAAACCTTCTTATCTTCTATACTTCAGAATGAAAGAAGCCATGCCTTTATTTGAACAGTTTCATCAGTGGATACAATCAAATATAGATATACTCGTTCCTAAAGAACATCAACCTAGTTATTTTGAGTCTTATCAAAAGCAACTATATTACTTCAATAATTTAGAGGGAGATAGCTTTGTACTTGATGGTTCTGATGTCTATAATATGAGTGAAGGTAGCCATAAAGCTCTAGCTAAAGAATATTTAGCTACTATAGAGCGATTAGCTGCTGAGTTTAAAGAGCTATTAGATAGTAACGCTTCTATAGAACAATTCAACAACTCTGATATTGCAAGTTACTTCTTTCCTTTTAGTACATTCCAAGAGTATCTTAATAATGATAATGCTAACTATGGATGGGATTGGTTAGAAGTTGCTTTTCAACCAAACTATGACTTTTTACACTTTGAAGAGAACGAGCGTTGGGGAATAAAAAAGCTTGATGGAGAGATTATTCTACCTGCTATTTATGATGGAATTGGGGAGTTTGAAGAAAGTGGATTAGCTTATATTATTTTAAATGATAAATGTGGATTAATAGATAAAACAGGAAAGATTGTCTTAGAGCCTGTTTGGGATTATGTAAGTGATACAGGTGTCACTTATGTGCAAGGTAATACTGATGATCCTGAAAACTATGACACCATAATAACTTGTTCTTTAAAGAAAGAAGAGAAATACGCACTGTATAACCTTACTACCCAATCTTATATTACTGACTTTATCTACGATGAAATAGAGCTACTAAAAGACGATTATTACAATGTTCTACAAGGTGATTTATACGCTGTATTTAATTATAAGGGAGAAGAGTGCATATCGTTTACCTCTACTGCTCCATTCGAATACTACTATCAATATTTCTGTGGAAAACAGAAGAACAAAAACATCATGTATTCTAACGAGTATAGTTTTATAGGTAACTTTGATTTTAGTGATATCACGGATATTGGGACAGGTAATTGCTTATTAGTTCCTTCTATAAATGGCCCAAAAATCAAGAAAATTATTAATGCGCAAGGAGAACTTGTCTTAGATAATGTAAAAACAGCAGAAGGGCTTACAGAGAAGTGTATTAAAGTAATCACTGATGCAGGAATGTCTATCTATGATCTTGAGTTACAACAAAACTTATTTGAACCAATAAAAGGACGTATCGAGAAGTATATCTTAATGGATATTAACCTTAGAATAGGCGAAGTATATGTAAGTTCAGGCAAGAAAAAAGGTATTTATGATTGTAACAGACGGGTATGGACTACTCCATTACAAGTTTGTACAGACTTAAAAAATGTGGCAGATGATTTGTATGCATTAAAAAACAATCAATGGTCATTAATAAGAACAGAAGAAGAAATACCATTAGTAGAAGGATGTAGTTATATAACAATACACCCTCTAAACAAAAGTACCTACCCTGTTATTATTTACAAAGACAATGGTGTATATACTTGGCATGACAATAGTTTGCAACTATTATCTAATACCCAATTAATAGCATTAGCTACTCGAATGCATTACAATCAGGAAGGTGAAGTAGGTTTGTTTAAACCTTCTTTTACAGTACAGTCAAAACAATTTACACTAAGGGATTATAAAGATTTAGAACCTTTTTATATTACTAAGATTAAAGATTATTACTTAGAAAATGACTTTACAGAGTTGTATGAACAATTACTGAGCTTTGCAGAAGAATTAAACAATGATGATCTCTTGCAAGACTTAGGGTACAAATATTTAACTGAAGAAGAACATCTTGATTATCCTAAAGCATTAAAGTTATTTTTAAAGGCTTCTGAGTTGGGTAATCATTATTCTGCTACAAACATTGGTTATATGTATTTTGAAGCCTTAGGAGTAGCTTATGACAGTAAACAAGCTATAAAATATTATAAATTAGGAGCTGAAAGAGGAAATAGTCAAGCTAAGTTAAACTTAGCTTATATTTACTATGAAGGCGCAGAGGGAGTTGAAAGAGATTTTAAAGAAGCACTAAAGTACTTTCTTCCTTTAGACAAAACATGGGGCTTCTATGTGACTAATTATATTGCTGATTGTTATTACCTTCTTGGTGAGTATAAAAAAGCGTTGAAGTATATTAAAAAAGACCTTAAAGAAGAAGATCATTTAGGTTCTTTCTTAATGGGTAAATTCTATAACCTTGGTTATGAAGTTAAACAAGATACGGCTAAAGCCATTGAATACTTTGAACAAGCTGTGGAAAAAGGTTATGTATATGCTACTACTGATTTGTTGTATATTTATGCCTATGATGAGAAGTTTAAAAACAGTGAAAAGTTGGCTTATTACTTAGATATAGCTAAAGAACACGATTTAGATGTTCCTTTAGATCTTAAAAGCAAAAACACATTGAAAAACTTTTTAAGTAAATGGTTTAAATAATATGATACAAATACGTCCTGCTAGATTAGAAGATATACCTCAATTACAATTGCTTTATCAAAAGCAGTTTGTAGTAATGCAAGAATATCAACCTGATTACTTTAAAGCTGACCTACCTGCTATTGAATTCTTAGAAGAAACCATACAATCGGATGAATGGGACTTCTTAGTCGCTGTAGATAATGAACAACTAATTGGTATGGTTGCCTTGTTTATAGAGCATACTTTACCTTATGAATGCTTTGTGCAACATAGATACCTCAACTTTGCTGATATCTATGTAGAGCCTGAGTATCGTAGCTCAGGAATTGGGAAGCAATTAATTGATGCTGTTAAACTATGGGCAAAAGATAAACAAGTAGACTACATAGAGCTTCTTGTAGTAGAACAAAACAAACGTGCTTATGAGTTATATCTCAAAGAACATTTCGAGCCTGTTCATACTGTAATGAGGTATAAGATATAATAAGAAACGCCCTTGCAATGATTTGCAAGGGCGTTTCTTATTACTCTTTTAGAGCTTTAACAATGCCAAAACTCAAAAAAAAAGCTATCAATAGCAATACACAAATTAAAGCCAGCACTACTGCAAACGCTAAAGTATAATCTATAGTTTGAGCAATGCCAAAAAACACACTTCCAATAGCAGCTACTCCAAATGCTGAACCTATCTGCAAACCACAATTGACAACTCCTGAAGCTAATCCTGCAAACTGAACAGGTATATTACTTAAGCTTAATCGAACTACAGATGCTAATGTCAATCCCATACCACATCCAATTACAAATAAATCAACCTTAAACAAAAAGGGCTCAAAACTATACAAAGTATATAGTAATAATAAGAAACCTATTCCATACACAACTAATCCTAAAGAAAGAATAGTCTGCTTAAAATACTTACTTATTAAAGAAGAGCTCAACGACATTATAATAAAACCTATGCCGAAAGGAATAATAGCCTTACCTGCCTCCATACTTGTCCAGTGTAATTCTTCTTGTAAATAAATACCTAATACTAAATAAAACACTCCACTTGCATAGTATAGAAAGCTTGTAATTACTCCTAGTTTTAAATTCTTAAACTTAAAGATAGCAAAGTCTACTAAAATGCTCTTTTCTTCTTGTTTACGCTTATACTGAACCTTGACAAACAAATACAAAAATACTACTGAAGCAACTAAGAATACTATAGTCTGTATATCTATTCCCCTCTCCACTATAGTAGTCAAAGGATAGATAAAGCTCATTAATCCTAAACTTAACAAAGCAGTCCCTCCATAATCGACTTTCTCTATTGACTTAAACTCTTGTTTAGGCAAGGCTATAATTGCCATGACCAACGCAAATAGCCCCACAGGCAGATTAACTAAGAATATCACACGCCATCCTAAGTTAAACACATTCCACTCTATCAATACTGCCCCAAGATATTGTCCTAATGCAGCGGCTATCCCAAAAGTAAAACTATACAAAGCCATTACTAAACGCTTTTCTCTTTCATCAAAAAGCGTATGAAGAATAGCTAAAACTTGTGGTATCATTATAGCTCCAGACACTCCTTGTAATACTCTACCAATAATCATCATCACAGGTGACTGAGAGAGGCCACAGAGTACAGAAGAACTAATAAAACCTATTAACCCAATAATGAATATTCTCTTGCGCCCATAGATATCTCCAAATCTCCCACCTGATATCTGAAACACAGCATAAGCACAAGTATAGAAAGATACAATCATCTGCAATTCACTACTACTCGATTGAAGAGAGTGTTGTATAGAAGGCAATGCTAAATTGACAATATAAAAATCTAAAGGTGAAAGTATAGTGGCTACTAATAATATAAATAGTATAAACCATTTGTCTTTAAAAATCATAAAACACATTTTAAAAACTTAGTCTAAGATCTACCTCAACTAAGCTATTATTACCTTACAAAATTCTTAAAGAATTATACTTACTTGATAACGCTATAAGGTCACAAAACAACGTGAGAAGAAGTATCATAACTAACTACAAATCATTTCACTAACAACTTATTTAAAACCAATATAAAAACTTATTTTTGCAGATGATAAGAAACATAAGCTATGTTACAAGGAAATAATCAGGGAAACCTAATCGTAGATAATCATCATATAGTAGGAGCTACATATACTATGGATATTACAGTAATCCATACTGCTATAGCGAGTATTAAACACGGAGTATACACTGCCGAAGAAGACTTCTATCACACTGTACTTCCTACTAAAGAATCTATTCTTACATGTAGCTGTATACAAGGAAGTAGCTTAACCTTAAACCATGACAACCTCAACATTCATGAGCAAGGGGCTCTATTGTTTAAAGAAAAAGCTGTTCCTTATGAACACATTATGAAAACAGCAAAAGACAAAAGAGGAGAATTCTTAGAAATAGCAGTAAACAAAACCTTTGTCACCAACTTATTTGAAGAAGAAAAAGAATACTTAGAAGAGCTATTAGGTAGCCAATCTTCTAAACTCATCTTTGACTTAAATCTTAATACATTACAAGTATTACAACAGCTTATCTCTAATCCATATCAAGGAAAACTTGCAGAACACTATATCAATAATAAAGTAGAGGAAGCTCATTTATTACAATACCACAATTGGAGTTATAATAGACCCCATAAAGAATTAAGCCTTCACCGAAAAGATGAACAGGCACTACACGAAATCAAATCGTATATCACAGATAATTATAACAAAGACTTCACAATACAAGAGTTAGCGTTGAGAGTAGGTATTAACCAAACCAAACTAAAGAAAGGCTTTAAAACACTCTTCGGAACGACTACGTTTAAGTATATCCATGACCTGCGCATGCAGAAAGCTTTAGAAATGATAAAAAGTAGAGAGTATAATATCTACGAGATAGCAGAGTATGTAGGTTATAAACACAGTCACCACTTCTCCACAGCATTTAAGAAATACTATGGTCAGCTACCTACTAAGATAAAAACATAACCTATGCTACCAACTCCTTTCATATAAAAATATCATATGTCCTAGTCAGTCTAATGATAAACCTATATTTTAGTCACTTAATACTACAACCCATGATAAGAAAAGCACACTTAGACGACATCCCTGCGATACATAAACTATACAGCACTCTCTTTGACGGAATGGCAGCATTAGAGCCTGCCTATATGAAGGTAGCACAGCAAGACACTGCTTTTATAGAAAGTGTTATCAAAGGAGAAAATGATTTTATTATTTTTGTAGCAGAAGACGATAAGGAAGTTCAAGGTTTTGCTATAGCACAGTTACAGAGTGCACCACCCTATAGCTGCTTTGTACAGCAACGTTTAGTTTACCTAATGGATTTAGTTGTTAACCCTGATAGTCGCGGAAAAGGCTATGGAAAGAAGCTAATCCAAACTGTCAAAGAATGGGGAGTTCAAAATAAGGTAGACTACTTCGAATTAAGTGTTCTATCTCAAAATAATAAAGCAATAGACCTATACCTAAGAGAAGGGTTCGAGACCTTTAATATCTCTATGCGTATGCGCCTTGACGACAAAGCATAAAACAAATGAATCAAACTGACTATGCAATAGGTATCACCGTACCAATAGAAGCAGATTATGTATTATCACCTACTGTACTGTATGATGACGAACTTACAGGTATCTACTTTAACACAGAAGATGAGCAGTACGGCCGTATCACATTTAATAATCTAGATGCGATACGAGTATGTCGTGGAGAATATCTTCCCTATCCAGATGACTGGACAGAAGATAAGGAAGTGCCTTGGGTCTATGAAGTACAGCATTCAAAATGGCAGATGGAACGATATAGGTATGAAAAAAGTCATTATGGAAGAGCTTATGAATTCGGTGGTGATGTAGAAGATATGTGTACAGATTTTAAGCATTATATCTTTAAGTTTCATGACCAATTTGTTGAAGTTATCGCAAGAGGTTTTTGGTGGGAAAAAGACACTAAATCTTTAATGAACCAACCTCTACAAGTAGGTCATCCTTTCTTAAACTTACCAACTGAAGAAGCAACTTTACATCAAGCCCATGGGTTAACTACTCAGATTACTAAAAATACACTGCCTATTGAGGTGCTAATAGAACAAGCTAAGTATTGCTCTCAAAAGTTATATCAATTTTCATTAGTATTAGAAGGGAGTACTAGTGTGGACAACACCGTATCTATAGTGAATAAAGAAGGAAAAATACAGAGTGAACTAAGAGGATACTTTGGCGGAAAGACTAAGGCTTTTGATGGCATCCCTACTTTAGAAGAAGTCCTTCCGTATATAGAATAGTACATGTCAGAAGTAGCAGAAAGAAGAAGAGCAATGGGAAAATAGATTCTATTTTCATTATATTGCTCTCAAGAACTTCTAATCGTTATTTAGCCACTTTCAGATTAATGACTCATAAGATATTTCAGATTACCTAATTATCCTAAACTACTCTAGTTTTCTAGCTGAATGGTATTAGATTGATTTGGTATAAGTCCGTACTGTGTCCGTTATGAGTCCGTAGTGAGTCCGTTATTTTGACTAAAATAACGGACTCACTACAGATTCATGTCTTAATTACTACTTACTCATTTCGAATGAGATTAAACCTATACATTAAGGACAGTAAAAGAGATTTACTAGATTATTCTTAAGAATTACACAATATCATATATAATATATCTCTTTCATAAACATACAGTTTATCATTTCACCTTTATCAGTCAGTATTTTACTATCATTTACTCTATTATTTAGCCCTCTTAATCTTATATAAATCCAAATATACTATCTAATCAATTGACAACAAACAAGGTGTAACAAATAAAACTAAATAATAAATCTCTATTTTTTTAACAAATCATAGTCCTCCTATAACTGTTTTTTCACTATATTTAATGAACACTATTTTAGATATAAAAGTTGCGAATTATATATGACAGAGGAAGAAATTGAATTAGAAAACAAAGCAATTGCTAAAGAATACAAAGAGCTTTTAAAAATAAGTTATCAGACCTTATCTGAGGATGATAAAAAACTAATCCGTAAAGCATTTGATGTAGCGGTTGAAGCTCATAAAGACCAAAGAAGAAAATCTGGAGAAGCTTATATTTTCCACCCAATTGCTGTGGCCAAAATTGTCGCTTCAGAAATCGGTTTGGGTCCTACTTCTATTGCAGCTGCTTTAATGCATGATGTAGTAGAAGACACAGATATTACGGTAGAGCAAATAGAAGAATGGTTTAATCCTAAAATTGCCAAAATTGTTGAAGGATTGACAAAGATGGCGCTGTTAGAACCAGATCCTCATATCTCAATGCAAGCGGAAAACTACCGCAAAATGCTATTGACACTAAATGATGATGTCCGCGTAATCTTAATTAAGATAGCTGACCGACTGCACAATATGCAGACGATGGAAAGCATGGTAGATTATAAACAGGCCAAAATAGCGTCTGAAACTTTATATATCTATGCCCCTTTAGCCCATAGACTAGGATTATTTAACATCAAGACTAAACTAGAAGACTTAGGTCTAAAATATACAGAACCTCGCATCTATCAAGACATCGTCAATAGAATGCAAGAAAGTAAAGAGGAACAAGATCAATACATAAAGACTGTAAGTGAGATATTAAAAAAATCATTAGACGAAGAGCAAGTAGAATATTCAATGAAAGGTAGACCGAAATCTATCTACTCTATCCGTCGTAAAATGAAGGCTCAGAACGTAACCTTTGATGAGGTTTACGATAAATTTGCCTTGCGTATTATCTATAAGTCTACTCCACATGATGAGAAATTTATCGCATGGAAGATTTATTCTATTGTGACAGATCACTTCCGCCCTAGCCCGAATAGACTTAGAGACTGGATATCAGCGCCTAAATCTACTGGATATGAAGCATTACACATCACAGTGATGGGACCTAAGGGAAGATGGATAGAGATACAGATACGTAGTGAGCGTATGGACGAAATAGCTGAGAAAGGGTATGCTGCTCACTATAAATATAAACAAGGTATCACAGAAGAAAACAGCTTAGACAGATGGCTTAATCAACTGAAAGAAGCATTAGAAAATGCGGAAACAGATGCTGTAGATTTTGTAGAAGACTTTAAGCTGAGTTTATATGCTAAAGAGATTTACATCTTTACTCCAAAAGGAGAGATTAAATCTCTACCTAAAGGAGCTACAGCCCTTGACTTTGCCTTTGCGATACACTCAGAGGTAGGCTTGCGTACTAGAGGAACTCGTGTTAACGGTAGACTAGTACCACTGAATCACGTGCTTGCTAGTGGTGATCAAGTAGAAGTAATCACATCAGAAAACAAAAAACCTAGCGTAAGTTGGCTAGATTATGTGACTACGACTCGTGCTAAAAACAAGATTAAGAGTTCTTTAAATGAAGATACGAAGCGCATAGCTGAAGATGGTAAAGAACAACTACAGCGCAAGCTAAAACACCTAAAGGTAAATCTAGACGAAAAAACGGTCAATGAAATGGTAGCTTATTTTAAGCTAAAAACAAGTCAAGATTTATTCTATAGAATTGGAGCTGGTGTCATTGATAACGTTCAATTAAAAGAATACGCTGCCAATAGAAACAACTCTTTATTTAGCTTCTTTAAAAAGACAATAAAAAGAGCGCCTTCTATCCCAGTTATCACAGATACAGCTGCTAATAAAACAGGTGATTTACTTGTATTCGGTAAAGACAATGAGAAGTTAGATTACAAGCTAGCTACTTGTTGTAACCCTATACCAGGTGATGATGCATTCGGATTCGTAACGATAAATGAAGGAATAAAAGTACATAAGACTGACTGTCCTAACGCGATCAGTATGCGATCTAATTATGCTTATAGAATCATCCAGGCACATTGGGTAGATTCTAAGGAAGCGATGAACTTCGAAGCGACTATTAACATTACAGGTCTTGATTCTGCTGGTCTAACTACTGAGATTACGAAGATTATCATAGAAAGTAAAGTCATCAATATTCGCAGTATCTCATTAAGTGAAAATGCTGGAATATTTAAAGGATCTATCACAGTGATCGTTCCAAACAATGATGTACTGAAAAAAATGATGGGTAATCTTAAGAAAATCGAGGGAATAGAAAAAGTAACACGTGTAAATCCATCATAAAATAATTATAATTTATTCGCATATAGACTAACCTTATTTGATTTATTATAATTCAAACGAAAATAGCTCTATATTTGCAACTAAGATATTTTTGAATATGGGAAGTGAAAAAAATCAAGAAATCGTAAAAAATGTGTTCACGAAGTTTTTAGAAGAAAGAGGACATCGTAAAACACCTGAGAGATATGCTATTCTTCAAGAAATATATGATAGCGAAGAGCACTTTGATATAGAGTCTCTTTATATCAAAATGAAGAATAAAAATTATCGTGTAAGTAGAGCTACGCTTTACAATACTATTGAAATTCTTTTAGAATGTGGGCTTGTAAGAAGACACCAATTTGGTCAAAACCAAGCACATTACGAGAAGTCATATTTCGATAAACAGCATGATCACATTATCTTAACCGATACAGGAGAAGTAATCGAGTTTTGTGATCCTCGTATACAGACTATTAAAAAGACAATTGAAGAAATCTTTAATATAGACATCCACAATCATTTTCTATACTTCTACGGAAGTAGAAAAACAGTAGAAGAGGAAGAACAAGTGGAAAACAACAACTAATTTTCAAACTTTTTAACAACACAAACAATGACAGTAGACTTACTACTAGGCTTGCAATGGGGCGATGAAGGAAAAGGTAAAATCGTAGATGTACTAACTTCTAAATATGACATCATTGCTCGTTTTCAAGGAGGACCAAACGCGGGACACACTTTAGAATTTGATGGGATTAAACATGTATTACGCACTATCCCTTCTGGAATTTTCCATAAAAATTCTATTAACATCATTGGAAATGGTGTAGTGATTGACCCAGTAGTTTTCATCAAAGAGATTGAGGGATTAGAGAAGTTCAACATCGACATTTACACAAGATTATTAATTTCTAGAAAAGCTCACTTAATCTTACCTACTCACCGCTTACTTGATGCAGCTTCTGAAGCAGCAAAAGGAAAAGCTAAAATCGGTTCTACATTAAAAGGTATTGGCCCAACTTATATGGACAAAACAGGTAGAAATGGATTAAGAGTTGGAGACATCGAACTTGCTGACTTTAAAGAGCGTTACCGCAACTTAGCAGATAAGCATGAGGCAATGATTAAGTTTCACGATGTAGAATTGCAATACAACTTAGCTGAATTAGAAGAAGAGTTCTTCGCAGCAGTAGAGCAATTAAAGAAATTAACGTTCATCGATAGTGAAAACTATATCCATACAGCTCTAAGAGAAGGTAAATCAGTCCTAGCAGAAGGTGCACAAGGATCACTGTTAGACGTTGACTTTGGAACATATCCATTCGTTACATCATCTACTACTACGGCAGCAGGTGCATGTACAGGATTAGGAGTAGCTCCAAATAAAGTTAAAAATGTATTTGGTATTTTTAAAGCTTATACTACACGTGTTGGTAGTGGACCATTCCCTACAGAATTAGATAACGAAATCGGTGCTACTATGGCTACTGTAGGTCGTGAGTTCGGTTCTGTTACAGGACGTGCTAGACGTTGTGGATGGTTAGACCTTGTAGCTTTAAAATACGCAGTAGACGTGAATGGAGTTACAGAATTATACATGATGAAAGCTGACGTATTATCAGGTTTTGAATCATTACAAGTATGTACTAAATACTCGTATAAAGGAGAAGAGATTACTCACTTACCTTACAATATCGAGCCAGAAAACGTTGAACCAATTTATGTTGAGAAAAAAGGTTGGAAAGCTGACTTAACAGGATTGACAGAGTATGATCAATTACCAGTGGAACTAAAAGAGTACATCAAATTCATCGAAGATGAAGTAGGTGTACCTGTAAAAATAGTTTCTGTAGGTCCAGATAGAACACAGACTATCGTAAAATAAAATACTTAAAAAACACTTCTTAGGAAGTGTTTTTTTTTGCCCTTCTACTACCCTGTTTATAAATTCTTCTTAACTAAAATCTTTGTACGCATTTTTTACTTAAATTTGAAAAAAATATAGTGACTTGAGAACAATACCGTATTATTTACTTTTTATACTATTCGCATTACTAGGTTTTAGTCAAAACAAAAAAAAAATCATCATACATCACGCAGACTACTCTGATATCAATCATGAAGTACTGCCAGATGCCGTAATCTTAACAGGAAATATCTCTGCTGAGCATGACGGTATGAATATGACATGTAATAAAGCGTACTTCTTCGAAAAAGAAAACTACCTAAAGCTTTTTGGGAATGTACACATTGTACAAGGTGATACCCTAACGATGAATAGCCATTATGCTGAATATAATGGAATCAATGGTTTTGCTTATGCACAAGGTGATGTACTACTTACTTCTCCAGACTCTACCTTAGAGACCGATACTTTAAAGTATGATCGTTTTAAAGATCTTGTATTCTATGATAGTCATGCCACTATTCACAACAAGGGTAGCGTATTAGAAAGTGAAAAAGGACGTTACTACACTACTGAAAAGAAATTCCAATTCTTCACAGCTGTAAAAGTAACTTCAGATAAAGGAACAGTGATCAAGTCTAATCACTTAGATTTTTATGAAGTACCACAACACTCGTATGTATTTGGCCCTTCAACAATAACTAACAAAGAAGATTATATCTATACAGAAAATGGTTTTTACGATGTAAAAAACGATTTAGGTAAGATGGTAAAAAACTCTTTTATCTGGTATGATAAAAGAAAAATAGAAGGAGACTCTATCTATTACTCTAAACTAAAAGATTTTGCTTCTGCAACGAATAACGTTAGAATAACAGATACAATCAACAAAAGTAAAATAACAGGACACTACGCAGAGTTATACAAAGCTCAAGACTCGATGTTCGTGACTAAAAAAGCTTTAGTTAGTATGAAGTCACAAGAGGGAGATTCTGTATATATGCATGCTCCACGTATCTTACTGACTGGAAAAGACAAAGAGCGTGTAATACGTGCCTTTAACGATGCTCGTATACTACGTGATAGTATGAGTGGTAAAGCTGACTCTATTCACTGGAGTGAAAAAGTTGGGTTAACACAGATGATAGGTAAACCTGTTATCTGGAATGGAGATAGCCAGGTCACAGGTCGTTTTATTCACCTACTAAGTAATGCAGAGACACAGAAGATGGACTCTCTAAAAGTATTAGAAAATGCCTTCGTGATTCAAAAAGATACTATCGGAGATGGTTATAATCAATTAAAAGGTGTTAACTTATATGGTAAGTTTAAAGAGAATAAATTAGATGAGTTAGACCTGATTAAAAATGCTGAACTTATCTACTATATGTACAATGATAAGAATGAATTAGTAGGTATAGATAAAGGGATTTGCAGTCATATCAATGTTACTTTCCTAGAAGGTAAGATTAATACGGCTACGAAGTACGTAGATCCTAAAGGTGATCTCTACCCTGAAAAGCTACTACCTAAGAATGCTCGTCTATTAAGAGATTTCTTATACAGAGGGGATGAAAAAATAAATTCATTAGAAGATATATTCACTGATGAAGAAATAAATAAAGAAAAAAAGGGAGAACAAGCGAGAGAAGACATGAAAGAAGGGTTCAACAAACCAATTGATATACTCCCTGAAACTATAAAAGCTACTCCTGGTCTATCTAAAAAGCTAGAAGAGGACAGCAAAAAACAAGAGAATAAAGCGTCTAAAAAAGACAAAAAGTAAAGTAATGAAAGAAGATTTTTATAAATACCAAGCACAGACTTCACCTAATCCTCTAGCAATGGAGATTTCTCATGCTAAAGGATCTTATATATATGACAAGAATAACAAAGCGTATTTAGACTTCGTAGCAGGTGTATCTGCATGTACATTAGGACATCAACACGAAAGAGTAAATAACGCGATTAAGGATCAATTAGATAAGTATTCGCATGTAATGGTATATGGTGAATATATCCAAGACCCATCTGTAGAATTCTGTAAACTGCTAGCAGAGAATATCCCTGCTCCGCTAAATAAAACCTATTTAGTAAACTCAGGTACGGAAGCTACTGAAGGTGCTTTAAAATTAGCAAAAAGAGTAACGGGAAGAAGTCAACTAATCTCTTGCTTTAACGCTTATCATGGTAACACTATGGGATCTATGAGTGTTATGGGATTTGAGGAAAGAAAGCGTGCTTTTAGACCATTACTTCCAGATGTAGACTTCATTCACTTTAACTGTGTAGAAGACTTACAAAAGATAACAACTAAAACAGCTGGTATCATCTTAGAGACTATACAAGGAGGTGCTGGATTTGTAGAGCCTTTTGACGGATTCTTAACTAAAGTACGTGAAAGATGTACTGAAGTAGGTGCGTTAATGATCGTAGATGAAATCCAACCAGGTTTCGGTAGAACAGGTAAACTGTTTGGGTTCCAAAACTATGATGTAGTTCCTGACGTAATCGTTATGGGAAAAGGTATGGCTAGTGGGATGCCTGTAGGTGCATTCACTGCTAGTGACGAACACATGAATCTGTTATATGACAACCCTAGATTTGGTCATATCACTACTTTTGGTGGGCACCCTGTTATCGCAGCAGCGAGTTTAGCTACTTTAAGAGAATTAGTAGAAACTGACCTTATGGCTCAGACACTAGAAAAAGAAAAGTTGTTTAGAGAGCTATTAGTTCACCCTCTTATTGAAGAAATCAGAGGTCGTGGTTTAATGATCGCTCCTATGACACCTAGTGCTGATATCACCAATAGAGTGATCATGAAGTGTCAAGACAAAGGATTAATATTATTCTGGTTACTATTTGAAGGAAAAGCGATAAGAATCACTCCTCCCCTTACAGTATCAGAAACAGAAATAAAAGAAGGATGTGCTATCATCATTGAAGCGCTAAATGAAGTACAAAAAGAATTAGGATTATAATATTCTAAATAATCAACTTAAATACAAATATGCATTTAGATAACGAAGAAGAAGAATACAAATTATCTCTATCTCGTTTTGAGTCTATGTTAAAGACCAATAAGGTTTTGTTTTTTGATTCAGAAGAGTTTGAGAATATCATTCTACACTATCTCGATTCTGGAAAGCTAAACCTAGCGAAAAAAGCACTAAAACTGGGACTAGAACAACATCCTAACTCTATTGGGTTAAAACTGGTAGAAGTAGAATTATTAGTATTCCAAAACAAATTAGAAGCTGCTGACCGCTTATTAAACGAAATAGAGAGTATCGATCCGGAGAATGAAGAAGTTTTCATTCAACGCGCTACTGTATACTCTAAAAAAGGAAGACATGAAGAGGCTATTGTATCTCTACAAAAAGCATTGACTCTGACAGAGGATCTAGCAGATGTCTACTCTTTATTAGGAATGGAATATCTATTATTAGATAAAATAGATCAAGCAAAAGATAACTTTATCCTATGTCTAGAACATGATGAAGAGGATCAGTCTGCTTTATATAATGTTATATACTGTTTTGACTTCCTTAGTGAGAATGAGGAAGCTATATCGTACTTAACTAAATTTATTGATAAGAATCCATATAGTGAGATTGCTTGGCACCAATTAGGAAGACAATACTTCACTGTTAAGAATTATGAGAAGGCAGAGTGGGCTTTTGATTATGCTACCCTGATAGATGAAGAGTTTATCGGAGCTTATATCGAAAAGGGAAAAACGCAAGAAAAGCTAAATAAGTATAAAGAAGCTATTGAAAACTACATGACTACACTAGAATTAGACGATCCTAATTCTTATGTACTTATGCGTATAGGTAGTTGTCATGAGAGTCTTAATAACTTCCCGCAAGCTTATCAGTATTACAAAAGAGCGGTACATGAAGATCCTATGCTAGACAAAGGTTGGATAGCATTGACTGATTTATGTATCATAGAAACTAATTACGAAAAAGCATTATTCTATCTACAAAAAGCATTACAAATTGATGAATTCAATGAAAAATACTGGATAAGACATGCTATTCTAAATAAAACATTGTTTAACTTTGAAGAAGCTGAACGAGGTTATAAGGTAGCTGCAGAGCTTGGAACTGATATTGTAGAGCATTGGACTGGTTGGGCAGATGTATTATATCTTCTAGGAGATTTTGACACTGCTATACAGAAGCTTTTACAAATAGCTAACTTCCATCCTAATGATGCTGAGATAGATTATAGACTAGCTGTTATACACTTTACCCTACATGATATAGATAAAGGTACAGAATGTCTAACTAATGGTCTAAACAAGAACTTTGAAAAGAGAACAATTATAGAGACATACTTCCCTAATCAATGGGAGAATCCTATAGTACAAAGTATTATCAAAAATCACAATAAACAATAAAGCTATTCTTCTGAATAGCTTTTTTTATAAGAACTCAATATGACTAAACGCTACGGATTAATAGGTAAAAACATAGATTATTCTTTCTCACGTACCTACTTTGCAGAAAAGTTTGAGAAATTAAAAGATAGAAAAAGTATCTATGTAAACTTTGATTTACAAAACATAAATGAGTTTTCTAAAATACTAGAAGACCACAAGGATATTAAAGGGTTAAATGTAACTATTCCTTATAAACAATCTATTATCCCATATCTAGACTCACTTTCTAAAAAAGCGATAGCTATAGGAGCAGTTAACACGATTCAAATTAATAAAAAAGGCCAATTAAAAGGTTATAATACGGATTGGTATGGATTTTACCATTCTCTAAAACCAATGCTTAAATTTCATCATAAGCGCGCCTTAATACTTGGTACTGGAGGAGCTAGCAAGGCAATAGAATATGCTCTTAAGAAATTAGGCATAAAATACACTTTCGTAAGCAGAACAAAAGAAGAATATAATCTAACTTATAGCGAACTGACTGCAGAAGTAATGAATCATTATACCATTATAATCAATACTACACCTGTTGGGACTTTTCCTAATATTGATCAGATGCCTGAAGTCCCTGTACACTTGCTATCAAAGAGACATATAGTATACGATCTTATCTATAATCCTGAAGAAACAACCTTAATGAAAGAAGCAAAAGTGTATGGTGCAAAAGTAAAGAACGGCTATGAAATGCTAGTACTTCAAGCAGAAAAAGCATATAAGATTTGGAATAAGCCATTCAGTGGAGATTAATACTAAATAATTGATATAAATAGTTCTAGCAAAAGAAAATTGCGATTTATTCAATATTTTTTCCTAAATTTGAGAGAGCACGTTTATTTATTGTGCTTTACTACATATTGTTTAAATAAATACTTTTTCAAACATGTTAGAACAAAAGAATGATAACCTGCATGAGCTAGCAGATGGACAAAAACCGGAATCAAATTCAAATGCGGTTGTCCCAACTGATAAAGAAAAAGCTCTTGATTCTATTACAGCTTCAAATGCTGAAGAAGGTGAAGATTTAGCTTCTTATGAAGAAAGCAATATCCCTACTGTTAACTATGAAAAACTAGACTTAGAGAAGCTAACTAAGGAACTTCATAAGCTAATCAAGAATTACAAGGTAACAGCTATTAAAGATCACGTAGAAGACATCAAAAAAGAATTCTATACTAAGTATAATGATCTTGTGGACGAGAAGAAAGAAGCTTTCTTTGATGAGAATCCTGATGCGAATGAGTCAGATTTTCAATACATCCTTCCTATTAAAACTGATTTTGACAAATACTATGATGAGTATAGAGTAGCTAAAAATGCATACTTTAAACAACTTCAGAATAATCTTAATGTAAATCTAGAAAAACGTTTATCTATTATAGAAAAATTAAAACAATTAATAGAAAACGAGCATAACGGTGATGCATTAAAACAATTAGGAGAACTTAGAGAAGAATGGAAGACTGCGGGACCTATCCCAAAGGACAAATACAATCACGTATGGAATAACTACCACTTCCATGTAGAGAGATTCTACGATCAGTTACACCTAGATAGAGAATCAAGAGATCTTGACTTTAAATATAACTTAGAACAGAAACAAAAGCTAATCGCAAGAGCAGAAGAGCTATTAGAGAATGATGACATTATTAAGTCATTTAGAGAGCTACAGACCCTACACAGAATCTGGAAAGAAGAGATTGGCCCTGTAGATCGAGATATAAGAGAACAAATCTGGGATCAGTTCAGCGAAATCACAAAACAACTGCATGATAAGCGAGAAATATTATTCGAACAACTGAGAAGTGTCGAAAGAGAAAATCTTGCCTTAAAAGTGGCTATAATAAGCGAAATAGACATTCTTTCTAAACAAAAGATAACTAACCATAACCAATGGCAGAAAGAAATAGCTAAAGTAGAAGAATTAAGACAACGCTTCTTCTCTATAGGTAAAGTGCCATTAGATAATAATGAGCAAGTTTGGGATTTATTTAAACTAGCTACAAGAAACTTTAATAGTAATAAAAATGCTTATTACAAAGAACTTAAAAAAGAGCAACAAGACAACTATGCTAAAAAACTAGCATTGATAAAAAGAGCTCAAGAATTAAAGGACAGTGAAGATTTTGCAAAGGTTACTCCGATTATGAAAAAGATACAGGATGACTGGAAACTAATAGGCCATGTACCTCGCAAATACTCTGATCAACTATGGGCTGACTTTAAAGAAGCTTGTAACTCTTACTTTGATAGATACCATGCTATTAAAAATAAAGAATCAGCTGTAGAATTAGATGCTTATAATAGAAAGAAAGAATACTTAGATCTATTAAAAGGATTCCAACTATCTGGTGATCACAAGACAGATTTAGGAGAGATTAAGAATCATATCAATAACTGGAAATCTATTGGTTCTGTACCTGCTAATAAACGTTTTATAGAAGGTAAGTTCAACAAGATTCTAGATGTACTATTTGATAAACTAAGTTTAAGTAAAAGAGAAACTGAAGCTGTTAAATTTAATAATAGATTAGAATCTATATTAGAGACAAATGACAAGCGAAAGCTACAGAATGAAGCTCTATTTATTCAAAGAAAAATAGAAGAAATAAACTCTTCTATCATTCAATTAGAAAACAATCTAGCCTATATTCACAATGCTACTGATGACAATCCTTTTGTAAAAGAAGTTAAAAAGAGCATCGAAAAACAAAGAGATGATTTAAAAATCTGGGAAGATAAACTAACCCAAATTAGAAATATATAAGTACAAAAAAAGAGAAACTAATGTTTCTCTTTTTTTGTTTAATAATAAACTGAAATACTCTAAAAAAACAAAAGGTGGATTTAATAAATCCACCTTTTTATATTATAATAGAATCCTATTATTACTTGTTTGTTTTAGCTTCTAATGCTTTTAATTTATCTGTCATTTCTAATGCACGATAAATATTTTTTAAAGTACTAATAGCTGCTTCATTACCAGGATTGATAGAAATAACTTTCTCTAAGTCATTCATCGCATCTTTATAAATAGCATGTTTTTCTTTTTGGTACTGCTCATATTTCTTATTATCAGCAGCAGACATACCTAAGCTATTCATTTTATTAGTCAACTCTTGGTCTGGTTGTAACTTAAGGAAAGCCATGTTTAAATAAGCATTCTCAGACTTAGGGTTGATACGGATAGCTTCTTCATAATATTTACGGGCATCTTCAAAACGTCCAGCATCAAAACTAGTAACTCCTAAGTTGTATAATAATACATCATCATTAGGGTTTTTAGCTAAAGCTTGTTTTGCTAACTCCTCATATTTACCCATATTATTAGACTTTAAATAAAGATCCATATGAGTTAATAATAAGTTGATATCGTCTGGGTTAGCTTCTCTAGCTGCAACAATAGCTTTCTCAGCCTCTTCTGTTTTACCTTCTTGGCTATAGATTAACACTAAGTTTTTAAGAATTTCTGGTCTTTTAGAATCCTCTTTTACAAACTTAGGATCAGTATGAGTACCTTGTTTTACCATCAAGTCACGCATTTTAGAGTCTTTTCCAAAACTTTGTACTTGACCAGAGGCTTTCTCTATAGCTGTATAGTAAGACTCACTTCCATTATATCCTAAATCAACTAATTGCTTATAGTTCTCTACAGCAGTAGCATAATCTTTAGAGTTAATAGCCGTAGAAGCAGCATAGTATAAATACACTGTGTCTTTAGGGCTTAACTGATAAGCTTGAGTAAAACGTCTAGTAGCTCCTTTATAATTAGCAGAGCCATTATCTTCGATAGCTTGTCCTACAACTTTAGTTGCAACGCTTGCTATCTCTTCATCAGCTTGTTTAACGATTTTACTTCCTTTATTTGTTTCAAACTCATTCAATTTTTTGTAAGAAGCAATAATAGCATCAACGTTATTATCTACATCTACATCTTTTTGAATTTGAGAATACGCTAATGTTCCTTGTAGAGCATAATATTGTGCTTTCTCAGCGTTAGAAGCATTTCCTAATACTGCCTCAACTGCTTTTAACGCAGCAGTTGCTTCAGTTACATTTCCTTTTTTTACAGCTTTCTCAGCGTCTTTAAGCTCTTTCTTTTGAGCCATTGTCAACCCTGATAACATTAAAGCTGACAATAAGTAAACATATCTTTTATTCATAATATATTGGTATGTGTTTTATTCTAAATTATCACTCCCTTGATCATCAATATCAATGATTGTATCAACATCTCCTTCTAAGATATCTTCATCATCCTCTGCCATAACTTTACATACAGCTGCGATAGAGTCGTTTCCTTTAATATTAATTAAACGAACTCCTTGAGTTGCACGTCCCATTACGCGAAGATCAGAAACCTTCATACGAATAGTTAAACCTGATTTGTTAATAATCATTAAGTCATCTGCATCAGTAACAGAATTAATAGACACTAACAACCCTGTCTTATCAGTAATGTTCATTGTCTTAACTCCTTTACCTCCACGGTTAGTCTCACGGTATTCATCTAAAGAAGAACGCTTACCATAACCATTCTCTGATACTACAAGAATCTCACTATTTAAATCACTTACAGACACCATACCGATTACTTCATCTTTGTCATCTGCTAATGTAATACCTCTAACTCCTGAAGCAGTTCTACCCATAGGACGAGTTTTCTCTTCATCAAAACGAACTAACTTACCAGAACGAAGTGCTAATAACACCTTACTCTTACCGTCAGTTAATTTTGCTTCTAGTAATTCGTCATCCTCTTTAATCGTAATCGCATTAATACCATTTTGACGAGGTCTAGAATATTGCTCTAATGGAGTTTTCTTCACCTGACCTTGTTTTGTAGCCATGATAACGAAGTGCTCATTGATGTACTCTTCATCTTTAAGATCTTGAGTACAGATAAACGCTTTCACTTTATCATCATTCTCGATATTGATCAAGTTCTGAATAGCACGTCCTTTACTAGTCTTAGTACCTTCTGGAATTTCATAAACTCTCATCCAGAAACACTTACCTTTTTGAGTGAAGAACAACATGTACTGGTGATTAGTAGCCACATACATATGCTCTAAGAAATCTTGATCTCTTGTACCAGCAGACTTCTGTCCTACTCCTCCTCTATTCTGAGTTTTGTACTCAGTCAGTGGAGTACGTTTAATATATCCTGCATGAGAAATAGTAATTACTACTTGCTCATCAGCAATTAAATCAGTGATACTAACATCTCCTCCTGCATATTCTATAACAGAACGACGCTCATCACCATATTTTTCTTTTATCTCAGTTAATTCCTCTTTAATCAAGTTCATTCTTAGCTCTACGCTAGCTAATAACTCTCTTAAATGATTAATTAACTTCATGATCTCTTCATACTCAGCACGTAGTTTATCCTGCTCTAGTCCAGTTAACTGACGTAAACGCATTTCTACAATTGCACGAGCTTGAATCTCTGATAAGTTAAAGCGCTCTATTAATTTAGCTCTAGCCTCATCAGCATTACTAGAAGAACGAATAAGAGCAATTACTTCATCGATATTATCAGATGCAATAATTAATCCTTCTAAAATATGCGCTCTTTCTTCTGCTTTTCTTAACTCAAACTGAGTTCTACGAGTCACTACATCTAAACGGTGATCAACGAAATGAGAGATTAACTCTTTTAAATCTAATAATTGAGGTCTTCCGTTTACTAATGCGATATTATTCACACTAAAAGAAGACTGCAATTGAGTATATTTATAAAGTGTATTTAAAACAATATTTGGAACTGCGTCACGCTTTAATACGTATACAATACGCATTCCTTTTCTATCAGATTCATCGCGAATAGTAGCAATACCTTCGATCTTTTTCTCGTTAATAGCTTCAGCAGTTTTCTTAATCATTTCTGCTTTATTAACTTGGAAAGGAATCTCAGTCACTACGATAGACTCTCTACCATCTACTTCTTCAAAATTAGCTTTAGCACGCATTACTACACGTCCACGACCAGTTTTAAAAGCTTCGCGTACTCCTTCATATCCATAGATAATACCACCAGTAGGGAAATCAGGAGCTTTAATATAATTGATTAATTCATCGATTTCAATATCATTATTATCGATATAAGCTAATGTACCATCTATAACCTCTGATAAGTTATGAGGTGCCATATTCGTTGCCATACCTACCGCGATACCCGATGCCCCATTCACTAATAACGTAGGGATTCTAGTCGGCATTACTTTAGGTTCTTCTAAAGTATCATCGAAGTTTAATTGAAAATCTACAGTCTCTTTGTCAATATCAGCAAGAATCTCTTCAGATATCTTTTTCATTCTTGCCTCTGTGTAACGCATCGCTGCAGGACTATCTCCATCTACAGATCCAAAGTTACCTTGTCCGTCCACTAGTAGATAACGCATACTCCAATCCTGTGCCATACGTACCATAGCGTCGTACACTGAACTATCTCCATGTGGGTGATATTTACCTAAAACCTCTCCTACAATTCTCGCAGACTTTTTATGTGCTCTATTAGACATGATGCCTAATTCATACATTCCAAATAATACTCTTCGATGAACAGGTTTTAAGCCATCTCTAACATCAGGAAGCGCTCTAGAAACAATAACTGACATCGAGTAGTCGATATAAGCAGATTTCATTTGCTCTTCTATGTTAATAGGAATTAACTTTTCTCCTTCAGACATAAGTATATAAAATTAAAAATTGTCAAATTATTAAACGCGCTAATATACAGTTTTTATAGGTTTTCTCCACGTTTTTATACAAGTATTTCATTTGATTATCTAGCAAATTGATTTTTTCTAAAAAAAACACATTCTTCCTTTTTTATTAAAGTTTTTTTTTGTCAATTAGCTATTGTCAGCTTTATACTATAGGTACACTTTTTGTATCTTTAAAGATTAAAATGAATATTCACCTAATTTGAATTGAAAAATGGATGATAATTTCTCACAAGAAGTAAAAGATGTTATTTCATATAGCAAAGACGAAGCTATTAGGCTTAGTCATGACTCTATCGGTACTGAACATCTATTACTAGGACTATTAAAAGTGGAACAAGGTGAAGCGTCTAATATTTTAAATAACCTGGACATAGATGTTGATTTTCTACGTCATAAAATAGAAACATTAAACCCTGCTTCTCATAATAAAGAACTGCTGAGTAATAAACTACAATTGCACCTTACAAAACAGGCTGAGCGTGCATTAAGACTTACATACTTAGAAGTAAAACTATTCAAAAGTACAGAGATAAACACTGTTCACTTGCTGCTTTGTATTCTAAAAAATAGCGATGACCCTACTACACAAATCTTAAATAAGATGAAAGTGGATTATGAAGCTGTGAAACAAGCGTATTTAAATACTAGCGAGGCTCAAAAAGACTCTTCTGATGATTTATTCGAAAGTCCAAAAGCACAAACTTTTGATGATGCAAGTCAAGATGACAGTAAAAGTACTGACAGCAATGACAATGTTACAGCTAAAACATCTAAAAGAAGTAAAACTCCAGTATTAGATAATTTTGGTAGAGATTTAACCGAAATGGCTGAGAATGGCAAACTAGATCCTGTAGTTGGGCGTGAAAAAGAAATAGAACGCGTATCTCAAATTCTAAGTAGACGCAAGAAGAACAACCCTCTACTAATCGGTGAACCTGGTGTAGGTAAATCTGCTATAGCGGAAGGATTAGCTCTGCGCATTGTTCAGAAGAAAGTATCTCGTATCTTATATAACAAGAGAGTCGTAACTCTTGACTTAGCTAGTCTTGTAGCAGGTACTAAATACAGAGGACAGTTTGAAGAGCGAATGAAGGCTGTAATGAATGAACTAGAGAAGAATGATGATATTATCTTGTTCATTGATGAGATACATACTATCGTAGGAGCTGGTGGAGCTACGGGTTCACTAGACGCATCTAATATGTTCAAACCTGCATTAGCTCGAGGTGAAATCCAATGTATCGGTGCTACAACATTAGATGAGTTTAGACAGCATATCGAGAAAGATGGAGCTTTAGAACGTCGTTTCCAAAAAGTAATCGTAGAACCTACTACTGTAGACGAAACAATTACGATCTTAAACAATATTAAAGACAAGTACGAAAGCCACCATAATGTTACTTATACTGATGAAGCTATCGAAGCATGTGTTAAGCTAACGAACAGATATATGAGTGATCGTTTCTTACCAGACAAAGCTATCGATGCTATGGATGAAGTAGGTTCTCGTGTTCATATCACTAATATCAATGTACCAGATAATATCCTTGAACTAGAACAAAAACTAGAACATACTAAGGAGCAAAAGAATGAAATGGTACAAAAACAGAAGTATGAAGAGGCTGCTCGTTTAAGAGATGATGAAAAACAACTAGAAAAAGACTTAGCTGTAGCTCAAGAAAACTGGGAACAAGAAGTAAAAGAAAACAGAATAGTGGTTACTGAAGAGAATGTTGCTGACGTTGTTTCAATGATGACAGGCATTCCTGTAAATAGAATTGCAGAAAAAGAAATCACTAAACTTGCTAATCTTCCTCAGTTAATCAAAGGTAAGGTTATTGGTCAAGACGAAGCCGTTAGTAAAATAGCGAAAGCAATCCAAAGAAATAGAGCTGGATTAAAAGACCCTAATAGACCTATTGGTTCCTTTATTTTCTTAGGACAGACAGGAGTTGGTAAGACACAATTAGCTAAAGTAATCGCTAAAGAAATGTTTGACTCTGAAGATGCTCTTATCCGTATCGACATGAGTGAATACATGGAGAAGTTCGCTATCTCTAGATTAGTAGGAGCGCCTCCAGGATATGTTGGTTATGAAGAAGGTGGTCAGTTAACAGAGAAAATCAGAAGAAAACCTTATAGCGTGATTCTTTTTGATGAAATCGAAAAAGCACATCCAGATGTATTTAATATGCTTCTACAAGTACTTGACGATGGACATCTAACAGATAGTTTAGGACGAAAAGTTGATTTTAGAAACACGATTATCATCATGACTTCTAATATCGGAGCACGTCAGTTAAAAGATTTTGGACAAGGAGTAGGTTTTGGCACCACTGCTAGACAGGAACAAACGGATCAACATTCTAAATCTGTGATAGAAAATGCGCTGAAAAAAGCCTTTGCACCTGAGTTTTTAAATAGAATAGATGATATCATTGTATTTAACGCTTTAGAAAGAAATCATATAGACTTAATCATAGACATAGAGCTTCAGAAATTGTTTAGAAGAATTACTGACCTTGGTTATGAATTAACATTAAGTCCAGACGCAAAAGACTTTATTGCCGAAAAAGGTTTCGATAAACAATATGGAGCAAGACCTCTTAAAAGAGCGATTCAGAAGTATATCGAAGATCCTCTAGCAGAGGAGATTGTAAATTCAAAAATAACGTTAGGTGACAGTATCGAGATGAAACTTAACGAAGCTAAAGATGCATTAGAAATAGCAATTATAGCAAAATAATAAACATTCTTCTCTCAAGAAGAAGTCAATAAAAAGAGGATATCCTTAAAGGATATTCTCTTTTTTTATTCCCTTACTTCGCCTATTTCCCTTCCCTTCTAGACTCTACTTTTCTTTATTTTGTTCTAAGTTGCTTTAGGGTTTCTAGGAGTATTCTAGGACATTCCTTCGACAAAACCCGCTTTTTGCCTAGTAAACCCCAAGGATACCCCTAGCAAACCTCAAGAAAGTGCAAGCTAAGTCCTTATATTTTATCTTCTTAAATCCAAGCTATTACACTACAACACACCTACTCTTTTACCTTTTGATTGGATTATTTTATTCCACTCTTAGCACCTTACAACTCTAACTACGATCCATATTTTATTATAAAACATAAACAATCAAACACTTAACAAGCTTTTTTGTCACATATTCTCTCTAAACCAGCATCAATATGTTGTAAAATCATTAAATTTTACTTTTTTTTCTATCTCGTGTAAAAGCATTATCTTTAATACACTACATTCGCATTAGATTATTATTAATATATGTTAGACAAAGTTATTGTTGGTAGTGAAGAATGGTGTTCTTTTTCTACTTTAAATATCCCTGCTATTAAAGCGCGTGTTGACTCGGGTGCTAAGACATCTGCGTTACATGCTATAAACATTGTTCCTTTTGAAAAAGAGGGAGAAAAGTGGGTCAAATTTGATGTCAATCCTCTGCAAAACAATGGAAAAACTGTTATCCACTGTGAATCTAAGGTAATAGATAAAAGAATCGTGAAGAGCTCTAGTGGCTCTAGAGAATCTAGATACGTAATCCAAACAGAAATATCCATTGCGGATACAAACTGGGTGATAGAACTGACTTTGACTAATAGAGATTCTATGGGATATAGAATGCTACTAGGAAGAGAAGCTATGGGAGGACGTGTGTTAGTAGATCCTGAAAAACACTTCTTACTAGGTCAACCAACAACAGAAAAACTAGAAGAATACTATACTAAACCAAAAACAGAGAAGAAAGGTCTGCGTATAGGATTATTAGCTAGTAACCCAGAACTATACAGCAATAAAAGAATTATAGAAGCAGGAGAATTAAGAGGTCACGAAATGCACTTCTTAAATCTGAAATACTGTTATATGAAACTAGATGCTAACCAACCAGAGATACACTATCGAGGTGGGCGAGTTCTAAATGATTTTGACGCAGTGATACCTCGTATACGACCAAGTATGACCTATTACGGATGTGCGTTAACTAGACATTTCGAATCTCTTAAAGTATATAGTTTAAATAGTGCTGCAGCGATAGCTCAGTCTAGAGATAAACTGTTTTCACTTCAATTATTATTAAATAATGGTGTAGACATCCCTACTACAGGTTTTGCTAACTCGCCTTTAGACACTAATGATTTAATAAAGATGGTGGGAGGAAGTCCTCTTATTGTCAAATTATTAGAAGGAACACAAGGTAAAGGTGTGGTACTAGCAGAAACTAAAAAAGCAGCAGAAAGTGTGATCAATGCATTCAAAAGTCTTAATGCAAACATCTTAGTTCAAGAGTTTATTAAAGAGGCGAATGGTAAGGATATACGTTGCTTCGTGGTAGACGGAAAAGTTGTAGCAGCTATACAACGCGAAGCCCTACCTGGTGAGTTTAGAGCTAATATTCACTTAGGTGGTACAGCATCTGTAATCAAAGTAACACCAGAAGAGAAAAAGATAGCAATCAAAGCTGCTAAAGCTATGAACCTAAAAGTAGCTGGAGTAGATATTATTCGCTCTGCTAAAGGCCCTCTTCTACTAGAAGTAAACTCTTCTCCTGGATTAGAAGGAATAGAAGGTGCTACAAATAAAGATATTGCTTCAGAGATGATTAAAGCGATAGAAAAACAAGTAAAATGGTAATATTATAAAAAAGTGGTGATCTAACCATCACCACTTTTATTCTTTTTAAATCAATACAAGCTATGAACCCATCTACTAACGGCTGGATCAAAAAATACTTTACAGAACACCTAGACTATCAAATCTTCTCTACTCAGAATTGTCATGAGATTTCAACACAGATTAGAAGAATAGGATTCAGTTATGGTATAATTGATATTGATGAATTACCAAGTATTTATAAAAACTTTAAATACACACAAGAAGAACTTTCTAAGATCTGCTACTTACAGCTTTTAGAGAAGATTTATTATATATATAACAATGGGGATAATCAACAGAATTTCATCGATAAGCTCATAGAGTTTTACGAAGTATTCATTCCTCATAAGAGCAATATATTCTCTTCATTCTTTGAAGAAAAGAACCCTTATAACAAACTAGAAAACATCTTTTCTATCAGATGTAAAGAACACTTCTTTTCTCAGTCAAAAAACAATGATTTTGTACTAAATATGATTCTATTATTCATTGATATACTAGCATTCGAGGCTTATATCAATGAAAAAACAGATCCTACTATCTTTATACAACACACGGTAGAACAATTAAAAGAAATAACATTATCTGTTAAACGAAATAAAGAGGAGTTAAGCAAAAAAGATCTACAACTAATAGACTTTTTAGACAAAACTAATAACAGCGCAGCTATTGATTCAATAAAACCGAATACTCCTATCAGTAGCTTCGAGGCAAACTTTATGATAGACTACATCGTATGTAACTCATGGAAAAACGATGTACAAGAAATTATACTACCTAACTTCGAGGAAGAGCCATTCTTGTCTATTCCTTATTCACAGACGATGATAGAAGAGAGTATATTTTACTTTTCGATAGTATTGGTTAAAAATAAATATGATTACCATTATTACAAATCAAGCAACTTATTTGATAATGTAATCAAAAACTCTACAAGTTATATCGAGCTTTTACTAACGCGAAACAAAACTAGGCTAGTAAATGAATTACAAAAGAATACCCAACTAATGAAGTTATTAGTGGATTCTACACATAGAGATTTAAATAAAGAAGAAAAAAAGATGGTCAAAAAACAAACTATAGAAGTTATTAAAACCATCCCTTCTCTTGCTATCTTTATTTTACCTGGAGGAGGTATATTATTACCTATTTTATTAAAGTTTATCCCATCATTACTTCCCTCTTCATTTAATGAAAATACAGAGCAGTAACGAACATAAACTATATCTTTCTAAATCGAAGTTGGTATACTTCGTCTAGATCTTGATTACTCATCAAGTTTACATTTAAATCTGTTACATAACCAGAGTTAAGACCGTATACCCATCCGTGTATTCCAAGTTCTTGATTGCGAGACCAAGCTTCTTGTACGATTGATGTTTTTGCTAAATCATACACTTGCTCTTGTACATTTAGCTCTACAAAACGATTAAATCGTTTTACTTCATCATCTATCTGATCTAACTCTACATTGTGTAATCTATAGACAGTCTTGATATGTCTAATCCAGTTATCGATCAGACCATAAGACTCATTCTTCATTGCAGCTAGTACCCCACCACATCCATAGTGACCACAAACAATGATATCTTTAATCTTTAGAATATTAACAGCGTAATCTAGAACACTCAACATATTCATGTCAGAGTGTATTACCATATTCGCAATATTACGATGTACAAAAACATCACCTGGTTCTGCTCCTATAATTTCGTTAGCTGGTACTCTACTATCAGAACACCCTATCCATAATACAGGAGGTGTTTGTTTTTCGCTAAGTCTTTTGAAGTAATTAGGATTTACAGTTAGCCTCTCCTCTACCCATTGCTTATTGCGTTCTAGAATTTTCTTATAAAAATCACTATGTGCCATAGTCTTATTTTTTCTCTACAAACATTTCTTTTACAATGTTCACTTCACCTGTTTCTACTTTATAAAAAGCCCCTACAATTCCTATCTCACCTGCTTGATACATTTCACTCAGAACAGTACTTTTACTTAAGATATGGTCAATAGTATGATCTACATTGTGATAAGCAACTAAATCAACTGCTTCTTTCGATTCTATATCAAGGTTTTTATTATTCTCTTTTACATACTCTATTGAAGGTTCTACTTTAGCTAATAAATTAGTTAAATGCCCTAATTTTGCACCTTTACAAGCTCCAGTAATAGCTCCACAATGTGAATGTCCTAAAACCATGATAAGTTTACTACCTGCTAATTTACATGCAAATTCCATAGAACCAATAATATCTTCATTCAATACATTACCAGCAATACGAGCACTAAAGATATCACCTAATCCTTGGTCAAAGATTAACTCAGCAGAAGTACGGCTGTCAATACAACTCAATATAATAGCGAATGGAAACTGTCCTTCTTTAGTAGAGTTTACTTGTTCTAACAGATTACTATGTGCTTTTAAGTTTTCTACAAAACGCTTATTTCCTTCCACTAAGAAATCTAAAGCTAATTTTGGTGTAACTAATTTTTGGTCTTCTATGTTGTGTAGTCTCATTCGATTGTTGTTTATTTAAGTTGTAAACTGATAGCAAAAATACAAAACAATCAATAAAATATAACGTATTATTATTTTTTGAAGTAATTTTTATTAATACTATAATTCATAAACAATAATTAACAATTAATATCTCAACCTTTATCTTACTCTTCAATGTAAAAGAGTTAAAAAGAGATGAACCATACAGAGATATAAAATTAGTAGGTCTTCAAATCAGTTCTTATCGATAAGCATTTAAATTTCATCTATTTACAAACACCATCAATCGTTAACATAAATATAAATTACAAAAATATTTGTTTGATTACCAAAATAGTTAATACATTTGCACCATAAATAACAGGAGGAAAAATTTGTACTGATTGCAACCTCGGTAAAAAATGCTAAAGCAGAAATTCATACTTCCCCTTTAGCCATTTCCTCTATTTTTAAAATCTTAAAAAAACAATTATTATGGCTTATTACTTTACATCTGAATCAGTTAGTGAAGGACATCCAGATAAAATTGCTGATCAAATCTCTGATGCTTTAATCGATAACTTTTTAGCGTTCGATCAAGATTCTAAAGTGGCTTGTGAAACTTTAGTAACAACAGGACAAGTAGTTTTAGCTGGTGAAGTTAAATCTAAAACATACTTAGACGTACAACAAATCGCTAGAGAGGTAATCAAACGTATTGGTTACACTAAGAGTGAATATATGTTTGACGCTAACTCATGTGGTATCTTATCTGCTATCCACGAACAGTCTGCTGACATCAACCAAGGAGTAGACAGAAAGAGTCCAGAAGAACAAGGAGCTGGTGACCAAGGGATGATGTTTGGTTATGCAACTAAAGAGACTGAAGACTATATGCCTCTAGCATTAGACCTTTCTCATAAATTGCTACAAGAATTAGCAGCTATCCGTAGAGAAAATACGGAAGTTACTTATTTAAGACCAGATGCGAAAAGTCAAGTTACATTAGAATATGATGATAACAATACTCCTATCAGAATTGTTACTATCGTACTTTCTACTCAACATGATGATTTCGTTCAACCAACGGATAACTCTGCTCAAGCTAAAGAAGTTGCTGAGAAAGCAATGCAAGCACGAATAGAGAAAGACATCAAAGAGATCTTAATTACTCGTCTTTTAAATAAATATCCTCAATACAAATATTTATTTGAAAATAACGAAGAAATAGAGTACTTAATCAATCCAACAGGTGTATTCGTTATTGGAGGTCCTCATGGAGATACAGGACTGACAGGTCGTAAGATTATCGTAGATACTTATGGTGGTAAAGGTGCTCACGGTGGAGGTGCTTTCTCTGGTAAAGACCCTAGTAAAGTAGACCGTAGTGCAGCTTATGCGACAAGACATATTGCTAAGAACCTAGTGGCAGCAGGTGTTGCTGATGAAGTATTAGTTCAAGTTTCTTATGCTATTGGAGTTGCTAAACCAACAGGTTTATACATCAATACTTACGGAACAAGCAATGTTAATCTAACTGATGGTGAAATCGCTAAAAAAGTTAGTGAGTTATTTGACCTAAGACCATACTTCATTGAAACTAGTCTTAAACTAAGAAACCCTATCTATAGCGAGACTGCTGCTTATGGACATATGGGACGCAAACCTCAAGTAGTAAAAAAAGTATTCACTAGACCTGGTGGAGAAACTAAAGAAGTAGAAGTAGAATTATTCACTTGGGAAAAATTAGACAGAGTAGAAGATATCAAAGCTAAATTTAGCTTGTAATATTCTTATCCAATTCATATAAAGAGACTGCTGTTAGTAGTCTCTTTTTTTTTATATTTTCCTATAAGAAGAATCCTCTCTTATACACATTACTAGAATTGGTTTATATTTACTTAACTAAACCAAAATTATGAACTGGATTCTAGGTGCATTTATATTACTGATACTATATATTCTTTTTGATAAAAAAAGAAATAGAAACAAAAGGAATGCTCAACTTCAAAAATTAAAAGAAAGCTGGGGACATCCAAAAGGATTAACTGATTTTAATTTTGACAAAATAGCATCATACCATCACGCATTAGGTCATAATACATCGTATCAAACAATTAGCAAAACTATTAATCAAGATCTTGATTTAGACGATACGTTTACTTATCTAGACAGAACACACTCCTTAATAGGACAACAATACTTATATCACAAACTGCACACGATTAAGTCACCAGAAGAAGTAAGAGACCTTGATCAAACAATTAATTTCTTCAGAACTGACAGTGATGAAAGATTAAAAGTACAAATGCTACTAAGTACCTTAACGAATAGAAGTATATACTACTATCACACTCTATTCACCCATAACATCACAATAAACCGTTTCAAACTAAAACTAGCTTATGTATTGAATATCATTACAATTAGTTCTTTACTATTAAGTTTACATAGTTTAATCTGGATACTAGTATTACTTCCGGTATTTAGTGTCAACTTGGTCTTACATTATAAAAATAAATATGCGCAATATGATCAGCTAAGTGCTACACAAAACTTTAAACATATTCTTAATTCAACTAGTCAGTTACTAAAGATGCAAAAGTTATCTACAGCATATAATTTTACCGAAACAAAAAAAGCTATACCTACACTGCGCAAATTAAATACACTAACCTATTTTTTCACATCAGACAGCGCTATTAAAGATGAGATAACTACATTAGTAATGTTCCCTATAGAACTACTAAAAATAATGCTTAATATCGAAGTTATAACCTTCGAATCTTTTCTTTTAAGAGCACAACATGCTAAAGAAGAGCTAAAAACTTCTTTTGAAACAATTGCAAAGATAGATACAGCAATCTCAATAGCTTCTCTACAAACAAATAATCGACTATGTCAACCTGTATTCCACAATAGCAAAGAAATACAAATAGAAAACCTAATCCATCCATTAATCGAAAATTGTGTAAGTAATACAATACATTTAGAAAATAAAAGCCTGCTACTAACAGGTTCTAATATGGCAGGTAAAACTACATTCATAAGAGCATTGACCTTAAATACAATATTAGCTCAAACAATAGGGTATGTATTCGCTACATCATATAAAGCTAACTTTTACCAAATCAACAGTTCTATCCGAATAACAGATGACTTATATAATGACACTAGTTATTACCTACAAGAAGTAAAACAAATAAAGCACTTCATAATACAATCAAATACTACAAATCCACAATTATATGTATTAGACGAAATACTAAAAGGAACTAATACAAAAGAAAGAATCTCCGCTGCGTATGCTATACTTAAATATCTAAATAAAGAGAAAGATATAGTTATAGTATCTACACATGATATCGAACTCATTGAGCTACTAGAAAAAGAAGGTTATCAATGTCAATACTTACAAGAAAGTATTGTCAACAATGAGTTACATTTTGACTACAAATTAAAGCTAGGTCAACCACAAACAACTAATGCAATCAAAATATTAGAATTAAATGATTTTCCTACTGAGATTACAGATTTAGCATATAACACAAAAAAAATGTTCAGTTAGCTAACTGAACATTTTTCTATTTCTTCATCTAAGCATTCAAATCTTGAATTCTGAGATTTAAATTCTGGAACGATTATCTTTAATTGTTTCACTAAGTACTCTACATCATCCTGTCCCTCATTCTCACACACATAGTTACACATCATCTCTAGATTCGCTTTTACCACATCTAAATCTTGATTACGTACTTTTGCAATCATTATCTTTTCATGATGTGTCTTCACCGTATTCTCATCATTAGCGAGTAACTCTTCGAAGATCTTCTCTCCTGGTCTTAGACCAGTAATCTTAATATCAATATCTTCAGGATAACTATAACCACTCAGTCGTATCATACGTTTAGCCAAGTCAAATATCTTCATAGATTTCCCCATATCGAATACAAAGATTTCTCCTCCATTCCCCATAATTGAAGCTTCTAATACTAATTGACAAGCTTCAGGAATCGTCATAAAGAAACGTGTAATATCTTGATGTGTTACAGTTAATGGTCCTCCAGCATCTATTTGACGCTTAAACAATGGAATCACAGATCCATTAGAACCAAGAACATTTCCAAAACGAGTAACTATAAAGCTTGTAACACCATTATCTTTTAATGTAGATACATATAGTTCAGCTGCACGTTTAGTTGCCCCCATAACGTTAGTAGGATTAACAGCTTTATCTGTAGAAACCATTACAAACTTTGATACTCCAAATTGAACTGATAAGTCTGCAATCACTTTAGTCCCCTTTACATTGGTATGAATAGCTTCATAAGGGAATGATTCCATTAGAGGAACATGCTTATAAGCCGCTGCGTGATATACTAAATTAGGTCTATAAAGTTCAAATAAAGATTCCATCTTCTTTGTATCCCTAATATTCCCAACAACATAGATAATGTCATTACATTTATTAGAAACCATAGTCTGTTGCACATCATATAAAGGAGATTCAGCATGATCTACTAATATAAGTTTCTTAAAATTAAATCGAGCTACTTGTCTAGCTATTTCACTACCTATAGACCCAGCTGCTCCAGTAATCAATACTACTTTATCATCAATCTCTTTACCAATAATAGGGTTATCTAATTGTATTGCTTTACGTCCAAGTAAATCATCAATCTTTAACTCTTTAATTTGCTTATTTGTATATGAACCATCTAACCAATCTGTTGCTGGTGGAATTATTTTAATCTTTACAGGAAGTTTCTCTAATACCTCTGATATATCATTTAATCTTTCTCTAGTGATATTTTGAATTGAGATAATAATTTCATCTATACGATTACTAGTAACATAAGTCTCATCAAGAATAGAAGGATTATAAATTCTGTAACCTCCTAGTCTATTTCCAGATTTACTATTATTGTCATCCACAAAAGCCACTATATGTGTTCTAACTTTTGTATCTCCTTGCAGTGCACCAACAGTAATAATACCAGAATCACCAGCACCATAGATAATCACGCGTTTATGATTTCTAACATCTAATACATAACTACGATAAAATTGACTATAAAACAAACGAGCTAAAATAAGCATCGCTGAAGTAAAGAATAAATGCAGTAATACAAATGAATACGAATATCTTAAATAAGGCTCTAAACTATTCCCTAAGAACTCATTTCTTTGTAGCAAACTCACAATCATCATGACTGCTCCTGAAAACAAGCAAGAAATAAAAATAGTCTCGATATCCTTTATGCTTGTCTGTCTGATAACACCTTTAAAAGGTTTAAATATCAAAAAACTAACAATATAACAAACTAATAATACAGGTATTCTCTTTAACATTAATTCGATAGAGAAATTACCAAAAAAATTAGTTAACAAAAGGTTAGATATAAAATAGGTAAACAAGACAATCAACAAGTCTATTACAAATATGATACCCCTAGGTGTATCACGCTTTAACTGTCTTTTCAGCGCATTATTCATACGATTTTCTTTTGGTAGCAATTATTACAATTTTTCTAAATGCAAATATAATGCATAAAATGTCACATTTATTACTCTTCACTAGAAAATACAGTGTCTTCACCCTTTTCCTAGATTATTTAATCTTTATGAACATATTAACAACTAACACTACACTAAAATTAACAAATAGTAAATATATACAGATGATCCCTTCGAAAATCTAAAGGATTAGCACAATTATAAAATACATATAAACAAAAAATCCCCAACCTCATACGAGATTGGGGATTCTATAAAGAAAG
>NZ_DAMANB010000011.1:0-128751 GCF_032073645.1 Myroides sp. | reverse complement strand
GGCTTAAGCCCAAAAGCTAGGAAATGGAGACTGACACAGTTTGTGTTACACTCCCGGAAAGAAGAATGTTACCTTATATTTTTATAATGAATATGAGTAGTGATTAAATTATTTATCAATAAAATTTAATAATTCCTCTATAGGTTGTAGTATTTCAGGATTGTCAAGATCTTTAATTCTTTCGTCTAAAATGTCTTTTTGCCATTGAGGGAGCTCATAATCAAAGTTTTCAATTTCTGGATGTGTCTTTTTGATTTGTTCCCAATCTTCTATAGTAATAAAAACTCCTGTAGTTTTGCCTTCACTATCTTGAATATATCTAGCTTTCATAATAATTGAGTTTTAGTTAACTGAGAGACAAAGATAAGTATATAGGATTAAAATTGTAGTATTTAGTTTGTTGTTTTTTAGGTTTTTATATTTTGTAATAAAGTATAATTCGCATAGTGGATTTACAACAAAATACATAAAGTAAACAGTTTTTTTAGCAAAGGAAATAGTTTTAGTATTTTTGTGAGTATAATATTTACTTATGCAGGTTTCACCTTCTTTAGCAGTACAGATACAGACATTACCAGATCAGCCAGGAGTATATCAATACTATGATAAGGATGATAAGATACTGTATGTAGGTAAGGCTAAAAACTTAAAGAAAAGGGTTAGTTCGTACTTTAATAAAATACATGATAACGCCAAGACCAATGTGTTGGTGAAGAAGATTGTGACGATAAAGCATATCGTTGTGCCTACTGAGACAGATGCATTACTGCTAGAAAACAACTTGATCAAGCAGTTACAACCACGTTATAATGTGTTGCTAAAGGACGATAAGAGTTATCCGTGGATATGTATTAAGAAAGAACCCTTTCCGAGAGTGTTTACTACACGTCGTATGGTGAAGGATGGATCAGAGTACTTCGGGCCTTATACGAGTATCAAGACTGTGCATACGCTGATTGATTTGATTAAAGAATTATATCCGTTGCGTACGTGTAATCTAGATTTGACGACTAGTAATGTGCGCAGTGGGAAGTATAAGGTATGCTTAGAGTATCATATCGGTAACTGTGGTGGGCCATGTGAAGAGCGCGAGAGTGATAAGCAATACGACAATAAGATCAGAGCTATCCGAGATATCTTGAAAGGGAATTTTAAAGAGAGTTTAAAGGAGTTTAAGGATTATATGATGGAGTTGGCTTCTAATATGGAGTTTGAGGAAGCACAAAAGGTCAAGGATAAAATAGATCTGTTAGAGAATTATCAGTCTAAGTCTACTATTGTTAGCTCTAAGATTAGTAATGTAGATGTGTTCTCTATCATCTCGGATGAAGGAGCTGCTTATGTGAATTTCTTACAAGTGTCTTATGGTGCGATTATTCGTTCGCATACGATGGAGTTGAAGAAGAAATTAGACGAGACAGATGAAGAGTTATTAGAGCTTGCGATTACGGAATTAAGAGAACGCTTTCATTTGAATTCAAAAGAGATTATCGTTCCTTTCGATGTTGAGGTGCAAGAAGGAATACATGTGACTGTACCTAAGCTTGGGGACAAGAAGAAATTACTAGATTTATCAGAACGCAATGCGAAATACTATAGAATAGATCAGCTTAAACAGATTAAGATAGTGGATCCAGAGCGTCATGTGAACCGTATCATGACACAGATGAAGAAGGACTTGCGTATGCATGTAGAGCCACGTCATATAGAGTGTTTTGATAACTCGAATATACAAGGGACTAACCCTGTATCTGCTTGTGTTGTCTTTAAAGACGGAAAACCTAGTAAGAAAGATTATCGCCACTTCAATGTGAAGACTGTAGATGGGCCTAATGACTATGATACGATGGAGGAGATCGTGTATAGACGTTATAAGCGCGTGATAGAAGAAGGACAACCATTACCTGATCTTATCGTGATAGATGGAGGTAAGGGACAGTTAGGTGTTGCGGTTAATTGCCTTGAGCGATTAGGGATTAGAGGGAAGGTGTCTATTATCAGTTTGGCAGAGCGATTAGAAGAAATTTTCTACCCAGGTGATAGTGTTCCTCTGTATTTAGATAAGCGATCTGAGACGATGAAGGTGATCATACATCTTAGAGATGAAGCACACCGATTTGGGTTGACATTTCATAGAAACCAACGCAGTAAGAACGCGATAACAAGTGAGCTCGATGGAATCAGTGGTGTAGGGGAGAAAACTAAAACAACACTGATGAATCATTTTAAATCAACAAAGAGAATCAAAGAAGCTAGCTTAGAAGACTTAGAAAAAGTAATAGGAAAGTCAAAAGGGAAGCTTGTATTTGATTTTTTTCAAGTAAATTAGAGGAAAAATTAACATAGTGATGCATAGAATAATATTACTAGTATTTTGCTCTATCCTTTTAGCATCAAATAGTTATGCTTCAGAGGGAGAGAAAGATAGGCCAAAAGTAGGTTTAGTACTAAGTGGAGGTGGTGCTAAGGGATTAGCTCATATCGGAGTGTTAAAGGTACTAGAAGAAGAGGGAGTAAAAGTAGATTATATCGCTGGTACTAGTATGGGAGCCATCGTAGGAGGATTATATGCTTCTGGATATACTGCAAAAGAGTTAGACTCTATTTTTAATAGTATTGATGTATCGGCCTTGATAAAGGATTATATTCCTCGTATCTCTAAATCGTTTTATGAAAAAAAGAATGATGAGATTTATGCGTTGACTTTACCCTTTGATAAGTTTAGAATAGGATTTCCAAAAGCGTTGTCTAGAGGGATGTATAACTATAACCTGATGAATAAGCTATTAGCTCACGTTCGTCATGTTAGAGATTTTAGTGAGTTACAGATTCCGTTTTTATGTATTGCAACTGATTTAGAGACAGGAGAAGGAGTTGTTTTAAAAGAGGGATATTTACCACAGGTTATTTTAGCTAGTGGAGCGTTCCCTTCATTATTTGCTCCAGTGAAGATAGATGGAAAATACTTAATAGATGGAGGAGTTGTGAATAACTATCCTATCGATCAGTTACGAGAAATGGGGGCTGATATTGTAATAGGTGTTGATGTACAAGACGACCTTAAAACAATAGAAGAAATAGAAGGAGCTCCAGATTTGTTATTACAGATATCGAATTACTCTACGATTAATCAGATGAAGAATAAACTTCCTAAAACAGATGTGTACATTAAGCCTGATATTGTTGGTTATACTGTGGTGTCATTTGATAAGGGAGAACCTATTATTGAGAGAGGAGTTAATGCGGCGAATAAGGTTATTGTAGACTTAAAATTATTAGGAGGAGATAAGAACGTAGTGAAAGATCATTATGTTCCGAAAGAGTCAGATTCAATAGCAATTACTAGTATTGATATTAAAGGGTTAAACAAGTATACTCGTAGATATATACATGGTAAATTAGGGTTTAAACCTAATAGTAAGATTTCTTTTGATCAACTAGCAAATGGTATCACACAGCTAAATGGTACTGAGAACTTTAGTAGCATGACCTACAAGTTTGAAGAAGATGGCGATAAGGATAAGATGAAAATGGAATTAGTGGAGAATCCTGTTAATCGTTATCTAAAACTCGGTGTACACTATGATGGATTATATAAAGCAGCAGCTTTAGTGAATGTTACTCAGAAGAACCTTTTTACGAAAAGTGATGTTGCTTCATTAGATTTAGCATTAGGAGATAATGTTCGTTATAACTTCAATTATTTTGTCGATAATGGATTCTACTGGAGTGTAGGAGTTTCTTCTAAATATAATCAGTTTAGTCGAGATCTGCCTTATACCATGTTAGTTGGGACTAGTGGAGGAGAGATGAATATAGAGAATGCGCCTGCTATGTTTGGGGTAGATTATGCAGATTTAGAAAATAAGTTATATTTCCAGACTTTTTATCAGCAGAAGTATTTGTTGAATATAGGTTTTGAACACAGATTCTTAGATATTAGAAGTAAGACTTTAAATTTACCTAATTCAAATTTTGATAGAAATCACTATTTAGGAGGGTTTGCAAATGTAACAATGGATACCTATGACAATAAGTATTTTCCACGCAAAGGATTCTTGTTTAAAGGAGAGTATAAAAACTACTTTTATTCAACAGAAAATGAGAATTATGTTCCTCATGATTTTGATAATTTTTCAACTATTACTGGGCAAATAGGATATGCTACACGTATCACAGATAAGTTAGCAGTGGATATCAAATCTAGACTAGGAACTGTGATAGGAACTACTCCAAGTCTTGGATTTGGGTATGCTTTAGGAGGATATGGATTTGCAGATCGCGATAACATTATTCCTTTCTTTGGGTATGAATTATTAGGTATCGGAGGAGATTCTTTCATTATGGGAGGTATTACTTTTGATTATGAAATATTCAAGAAGCACCATATTAATTTTACTGCTAATTATGCGAATGCAGGAGAGAAGATCTTCTCAAGTTCAGATTGGTTCACTAAGGCGAAGTATTCTGGATATGCAGTAGGATATGGGATGCAAAGCATGATAGGACCTATAGAGGCTAAGTTTACTTATTCTCCTGAGACAGGTAGTACTTATACTATATTCTCAGTGGGATTCTGGTTCTAAACATATTAGATTAGATAAAGACGGGTATATTAGAACGCAGAGTTTTAATATACCCGTTTTTTTATTCTCTCAGAATGTGAATGTGTTGTTTATTGATATGTGTGTATAATTTGTATTTTGTTGTTGATATGAAAAATATATTTGGACAAAAAATTGTATAATTCATTTTTATTTCGATATTTGTGTTATTATGAAAACACAATGGGACGGTTTATTGGCTTATTTAAAGTTTCTCATCAAGCGCAAGCCTGAATGAGTACTTTTACTTTTTATATTATTCCTAATTAAACATTAGCCAAATGTTATAATGTACCCTAGTGTATGCAGTGTAGTAGCTTATTATGACTTTTATAGCTACACCTTTCTATACATTTTGACCTGGCAGCTCTGTTGAGGTTGACTTCACAAGATATCTTTAGATGCATTGCCTTGTATGCTTGACGTTGTCTATTCTTTTATGTTTAATCAGGAATCTTAATCACCAACCAAAAATATTAAGTAATTATGCCTTTATATCATCACTTAGGGAGTATTCCCCCTAAACGTCACACCGTATTCCGAAAGGAAAATGGGGACTTATATTATGAGCAATTGTTTGGTACAATTGGCTTCGATGGTATGTATACCAATATGTATCACGAGCACCGACCTACTCAGGTAAAGAAGATTTTAGGACAGTATAGTATTGCGCCTAAAATAGCAAAGTCTAATCACATTCAATCTTATCGTTTACGTGGTTTTCAGGTAGCTCCTGAGAATGATTATTTAGAAAGCCGAAAAGCAGTTTTGACCAATAGTGACTGTACCATTGTATTAGCGGCACCTAAACAATCATTAAGAGATTACTTTTATAAAAACACGGATTCTGATGAATTAATTTTTATTCATAAGGGGACAGGTACATTGCGTACGATGTTAGGTAACCTTACTTTTAAGTATGGTGACTACCTGCTGATACCTCGAGGAATTATTTATCAGATCGATTTTGATACGGAAGATAATAGACTATTTATCGTAGAGTCTAGACGTCCTATCTATACGCCTAAGCGCTATCGCAACTGGTTTGGACAGTTATTAGAGCATTCTCCATTCTGTGAGCGTGATATTAGACGTCCGGATGTATTAGAAACTTTTAATGAGACAGGAGATTTTCTTATTAAAGTAAGAAAGCAAGATGAGATATTTGAGATGGTTTATGCTACACATCCTTTTGATGTTGTGGGATATGATGGGTATAATTATCCATATGCATTCTCTATTCATGACTTCGAACCGATAACTGGGAGGATTCACCAACCACCACCAGTGCATCAGACATTTGAGACAGATGCATTCGTAGTGTGTTCTTTTGTACCACGTCTATATGACTATCATCCAGATTCTATTCCAGCGCCTTATAACCACAGTAATATTGATAGTGATGAGGTGTTGTATTATGTAGATGGAGACTTTATGAGTCGTAATGATATCGCTCCAGGGCATATCTCTCTGCATCCTGCAGGTATACCTCATGGACCACATCCTGGTGCAGCAGAGCGTTCGATAGGTAAGACTGAAACACAAGAATTGGCAGTGATGGTAGATACTTTTAAACCTCTTATGGTAACTGAAGAGGCGATGAAGATAGCAGATGAACAATATTACCAATCGTGGTTAGAACCTGAGAAATAACAATCAAACAACAACCTAAAAACTATATATTATGAGTAAAGAAGTAAAGTCAGTTGAATTTGGCTTAGAAAAAATATTTGAAGGAGCGCAAGATTTCTTGCCTCTATTAGGAACAGATTACGTAGAATTTATTGTAGGAAATGCTAAGCAGGCGGCTCATTTTTATAAAACAGCTTTTGGTTTTCAATCTTTGGCGTATGCCGGATTAGAGACAGGAGTAAGAGATAGAGCGTCTTACGTGTTGGTACAGGATAAAATCAGAATAGTATTGACTACACCTTTAACGGCAGAGTCAGAATTAAATAACCATATCGTACAACATGGTGATGGTGTAAAAGTGGTGGCATTATGGGTGGAAGATGCTCGCAAAGCGTATGAAGAAACAACTAGTCGTGGTGCAAAGTCATTTATGGCACCTACTGTAGAGAAAGATGAGTTCGGTGAAGTAGTGCGTGCAGGTATCTATACGTATGGTGAGACGGTACATATGTTCGTAGAACGCAAGAATTATACAGGTACATTCTTACCAGGATTTAAAAAATGGGAGAGTGATTATAACCCTACTCCGGTTGGATTAAAATACGTAGATCACATGGTAGGTAATGTGGGATGGAATGAGATGAATACTTGGGTAAAGTGGTATGAGGATGTGATGGGATTCGTAAACTTCTTATCTTTCGATGATAAACAAATCAATACGGAGTATTCTGCCTTAATGAGTAAGGTAATGTCTAATGGCAATGGGCGTATTAAATTCCCTATTAATGAGCCTGCGGAGGGAGCGAAAAGATCACAAGTAGAAGAGTATTTAGACTTCTATAATGGTCCTGGAGTACAACATATCGCTGTAGCTACTGATGATATCATCAAGACTGTAGCTGCTATGAAAGAAAGAGGGGTAGAGTTCTTATCTGCTCCACCACAAGCATATTATGATATGATACCTGCTCGTCTAGGAGTGCATATGGATATGATGAAGGAGGATATTAAAGAACTTCAGAAGCTCGGTATCATGATTGACGCCGATGAAGAAGGATATTTATTACAGATATTTACTAAGCCTGTAGAGGATAGACCGACTTTATTCTTCGAAATTATTCAGAGAATGGGGGCTAGAGGATTTGGTGCAGGTAACTTTAAAGCTTTATTTGAGTCTATAGAGCGTGAACAAGAGAAAAGAGGAACACTTTAAGATTCAGTTAATTAAATATTAAAACAGGTCTTTTGGAGAACTGTTTGGTTAAATAAAAGTTAAAAACCAACTAAGGTAGTAATAGTCCGTAAAAAGCTATACATTTGCACTCGCAAAAATAAGGTCGTCATAAGCTTTATTTGAGTGTAATAAATTTTTCATAATTTATAGTTTTTTGGTTGGTTAATAGCATAAAAACTCAGTCATTTCTTTGGCTGGGTTTTTTTGTTTGCTATTTTTGAATAAAAAACAACCAATATGAAAAAGAATCTTCTAATATTACTTGTGTTTATATTTTCCACAAGTTTTCTGTACTCACAATCTTCTGTGAAGGCTTTTGATAAAGGTGAATTCCTGAAATTTAGAATTAGTTATGGGTTGTTAAATGCTGGTATCGCTACTTTGCGTTTGACAGATACTGTGGAGAATGGTGTTCCTGTCTATCACGCTAAAGGAATTGGCTATACTACAGGTGTGCCTAAGATGTTTTTTAAAGTATATGATAACTACGAGAGTTATTTTGAAAAGAAAGAGGTAATTCCTCATCGTTTTATTCGAAAAATAGATGAAGGTGGCTATACAAAGGACCAGGAAGGGTGGTTTAACTACAAGAATATGAAAGTCACTGTAAAGGATTATGAGAAGAAGACAGAGAAGCAATATACAGTTACTAAAAGCGTGCAAGATATCGTATCTTCCTTTTACTATTTGCGTAAATATCCTGGGTTAAATGATCTTAAAGTAGGTGAATCTGTAGAGATAGATATGTTCTTCGATGGTGAAATATTTAAATTTAAATTAAAATATCTAGGAGAGGAAGTTTTAAAGACAAATTTTGGTAAATTGAAAACTTTAAAGTTTCGTCCTTATGTGATGGCTGGTCGTGTGTTTAAAGAAAAAGAAAGTTTGACAGTTTGGGTAAGTGCTGATGCTAATAAAGTGCCAGTACGTATCAAAGCCAGCCTTGCAGTAGGTTCTCTAAAAGCTGATTTAGAGGAGTATAAGAATTTAGTGACGAAGCTAGAGTTCGTAAAATAATTAGTTAATAAAAGTATGATCGATAAAAAATTCTCTGAGGTAGTGGATCGCTTTAATGATTTAGGAATTAAGGCAGAAACTCAAATAGAAGGCATGTTGTATGCTAAACCTATTACGTATTGGGATTATATCCAAACTGATGCATTGCTAAATCTCCAGACTCAGAGAACCGTCTTGCCCGATGAGATGGTGTTTATTATGTATCATCAAGTGAATGAGCTATTATTTAAAATGATATTGTGGGAGCTGAATCAGGTAAGTGAGTGTAATGATGAGAGCTTAACGGTAGAGTTTTTTAAAGAACGGCTAGCTAGAATAAGTCGTTATTTTGATATGCTTACGTCTTCGTTTACGATTATGAAAGATGGAATGGAGGTAGAACAGTATTTGAAATTTAGAAATACTCTAGCTCCTGCAAGTGGATTTCAGAGTAGTCAGTATCGATTAATTGAGTTTGGTTGTACAGATTGGATTAATTTAATCGATAAGAGATTTGTAAATGATTTACCACAAAATATTTCTGAAAAAGAGGCGTTAGAATATATGTATTGGCAGGCAGCAGGTAAAGACTATAAGACAGGAGAGAAATCATATCTATTGAAAGAGTTTGAAAATAGATATTGTGAAACTTTTGTTAAAGCCATGAAAGATTATGAAAAAACAAATTTATGGCAGAAATTTGTGAAATTACCCCTAGAAGCCAAATCAGATAAGGGGTTGATAGAAGCGATGCGTCATTTTGATAAAACAGTTAATGTTGTATGGGTAATGGGGCATTATGAAGCTGCACTTAAGTATCTTGAAAGTAATCCAGGAGAAACAAAAGAAGCTACTGGAGGAAGCGATTGGAAAAAGTATATGTTGCCACAATATCAGAAGCGCATATTCTTTCCAGAGTTATGGAGTGATGAAGAAAAAGCGAATTGGGGGAAATAGTAAAGGAGAAGAAGTTGAAAATAAAGATATTTTAGAGTTTTGAAGCAATTTATTTATAGTGTACTAATAGCTACAGCACTTATCTCATGTAAAAAAACGGAAGAGGTTACTATAGAAGCCCAACCAGAAAAAGAGCATGTAGAAGAGATTGTAGGAGAATTATATGGTTTTGATTTAAAAGATTACGTTTTAGTAGAAGATACTATTCGAAGTGGAGATAATATTGGGAAGATCTTCGGGAATAATAATATTGGTTCTACTGAAGTTCATAATATAGTTACGCAAGTAAAAGATACATTCAATGTACGTAATATTCGCGTTGGTCAACCTTATGCTTTGGTTAAGTATAGAAAGGATCAAGAGAAGTTAGCTGCATTTATCTATCATCCTAATATATCTGGATATCAGGTTATCGATTTGCGTGACTCGATTAGTGCTTACACAATTACTTATCCAGTAACTATTAAGCGTAGAACAGTTGCTTCAGAAATAGAAGGATCGCTTTCATTAAGTTTAAGTAAAGAAGGTGTAGATCAATCTCTAGCGACTAAAATGTCACAGATCTTTGCATGGTCTATTGACTTCTTTAAATTACAACCAGAAGACAGATTTGCTTTTACAATAGAGGAAAAGTATATTAATGATACTATTTATTTAGGAGTGTCTAAGATAGATGCTGCTTACTTTAGATATCGTGGGAAGGATTTGTATTCTTTTCCTTATAAAAGACAAGATTCTAAAGCTACTGAATATTTTGATGAAGAGGGACGACCAATGAAGAGTATGTTCTTAAAGGCTCCTTTGAAGTTCTTTAGAATTACTTCAAAATATTCAAAAAATCGTTTTCACCCTGTACAGAAGAAATGGAAGTCTCATAATGGAACAGATTATGCGGCTCCTACAGGAACGCCAATCATGACTACTGCATCTGGTGTAGTAGAAAGAGCTGGATATACAGCAGGAAATGGTAACTTTGTAAAAGTAAAACACAATGGTACATATTCTACTCAATATTTACATATGTCTAAAATACTTGTAAAAGTAGGACAAAGGGTAGATCAGGGACAGACAATAGGACTTGTAGGGAGTACTGGCTTAGCGACTGGACCACACGTGTGTTATCGCTTTTGGAAGAATGGAGTACAGGTCGATCCTTTGAATCAGTCTTTACCTAATTCTGTTCCGATGGAGAAGAAAGAATTACCAGCATTTAAAGAATATATTACACCACTTAAAGCTGAATTAGACAAGGCATTAAACGAAAAATTTAAAGGAGAATAAAAGTTAGTTAGTTGTAGAGATGTTAGAGAGTATAAATCCTTCTGGAACTTTAGCTTGGAAGAAGCTTAGGGAGCATTACGGTCAAATGGAGTTTGTTCAGATGCAAAAATTGTTTGCTGAGGATCCTGAAAGAGCTAATAAAATGAATATTCAGTGGGAAGATTTCTTGCTAGATTATTCAAAAAATAAGATTACAGAGGAAACAATAAATATATTGTTAGAGCTTGCTAATGAATTGAATCTAAAAGAAGCAATTCAAGCAATGTATAAAGGAGATATTATTAATGCAACTGAGAAAAGAGCTGTATTGCATACGGCCTTAAGAGATTTGTCTCCTAATTCTTCTGTTCTTGTTCATGGAGAGAACGTTCTAACAGAGATACAAGATACTCGCAAACGAATTAAAGAATTTACTGCTAAGGTATTAAATGGTTCTTATACTTCTCATTCAGGTAAGAAATTTACCGATGTTATTAATGTAGGTATAGGGGGGTCAGACTTAGGTCCTAAAATGGTAGTACATGCATTAGCTAACTATCGTACTGAATTAGGAATGCATTATATTTCTAATGTTGATGATGATTATTTACAATCAGTGTTAAATAAGCTTAATCCTGAGACTACTTTAGTTCTTATTGTTTCTAAGACATTTACTACTCAAGAGACGATAGAGAATGCAAAGAAGATTAAATCTTGGTTAGAAAATAATCTTGGTACTGTTGATTTGAGTGCTCATTATGTAGGAGTCTCTGTAGCGATAGACGAAGCGATGAGCTTTGGAGTAAAACGAGAGAACATTTATCCTATGTGGGATTTTGTTGGAGGACGATTTTCTCTGTGGAGTGCTGTTGGAATTTCTATTGCTTTGGCTGTGGGATATGATCACTTTGAACAACTTCTAGAAGGAGCTAATGCTATGGATAAGCATTTTAAAGAGGCTGATTTTAAAGATAACTTACCTGTGGTAATGGCTCTTCTAAGTGTGTGGTATAATAACTTCTATGGATATGAGACAGAAGCTGTCGTTCCTTATAGTCAGTTACTTGGCAAGTTACCTGCTCACTTACAGCAGATGATTATGGAGAGTAATGGTAAAAATAAGGATAGAAGTGGAGCACCAGTCAATTATCAAACGGGTACACTAATATGGGGAGAAGTAGGAGTTTCTGCTCAGCATGCTTTCTTTCAGCTATTTCACCAAGGTACTAAGGTAATCCCTATTGACTTTATTGGTTTTGTAAACCCTCATTTCAAGGAGAGTACTAATCACGATATATTGATGTCTAACTTCTTTGGTCAAAGCGAAGCTTTGTTAAACGGAAAGATAGGGGAAGAGTATGAAAGTGATGGAGGACCTTTTTTAAGTAACTTTAGAGAGTTTTGTGGTAATAAACCATCAAATACAATTTTAATTGACAAATTAACTCCTAAAAGTTTAGGTGAGTTAATCGCACTATATGAACATAAGACGTTCGTTCAAGGGGTAATTTGGAATATTTATAGCTTCGATCAGTTCGGTGTAGAGTACGGAAAGATTTTGGCAAAGAATATACAAAATGAAATTAAATCTAAAAATATATGTGAACATGATAGTTCAACTGCTTTTTTATTGCGTTATTTTGTAAAAAATAGAGTTGTAGAATAAGTCTAAATAGTGATAAAACGTTAATTTTAATGTTTTGGTAACATTGAGTATGGATGTTTTTGTACATTTGTTGCGAAAATAATTTTATCACTTACACTTACAAAATGAAAAACTTGAAGAACTGGATGCTGATGATGGTAATGGTATTTACCTCAGTATCTGCACTTTCACAAAGCAAAATTACTGGTGTTGTTATAGATGGTGAATTCCAATCGGGATTACCTGGAGCGGCAATCATAGTAAAAGGAACTCTGAACGGCGCATCATCTGATATGGATGGTAAGTTCGAACTGAATGTTTCTGAGGATAAAGGAGAAGTTGTTATCTCTTTTATTGGATATCAGTCTAAGACTGTAGCTTTCAAAGTTGGCGCTGATAAGAAAGTAGATCTTGGGACTGTAGTACTTGCTGCTGACCAAAATATGTTAGATGACATCGTTATTATGGGTGTTGCTGACGTAGCAAAAGATCGTAAAACTCCAGTAGCTGTTTCTACAATTAAAGCTGCTGAAATTCAAGAAAAACTTGGTTCTCAAGAGTTTCCTGAAATTTTAAACACAACTCCATCTGTGTATGCTTCTAAAGGTGGTGGAGGTTATGGAGATTCTAATATCAATATTCGTGGATTTGATCAAAAGAACATTGCTGTGTTAATTAACGGTATGCCTGTTAATGATATGGAAGGTGGTTCTGTGTACTGGTCAAATTGGGCTGGTTTATCAGATGTTACATCTGCTATGCAAGTGCAACGAGGATTAGGATCATCTAAATTAGCTATCTCTTCTGTGGGAGGGACAATTAACGTATTAACACGTACTTCTGATGCTAGAGAAGGAGGGTCTATTTCTGCGGGAGTAGGTAATAATGATTACTTTAAAGGACTTGCTTCTTACAATACTGGGGTATTAGAGAATGGGCTTTCTGCTTCTATTTTATTAGGATACACTAGAGGTAATGGTTATGTTGAAGGTACTGGATTTGAAGGAGTAAATTATTATTTAGGATTAGGGTATAAATCTAAAGATAGTCGTCATAATTTACAGTTTACTTTTACTGGAGCTAAACAAGATCACGATCAACGTAGTACTTCTATGTCAATCGAAAATATTAAGAAGTATAATAACGGAGAATTAAATAAGAGATATAATCCTGATACAGGATTCTATAATGGTGAGAGATTTAATTTTAAATCTAATTACTATAACAAACCAGTTATGTCTTTGAACTATGATTTCAATATTAACGAGACATGGACATTTGGTACTGTAGTTTATGCTTCATGGGGACGTGGAGGAGGAACTGGAACAATTGGTGGTGGACCAAGTGGATACAGAGACTTCGGAACTGAAGTAAGAGATGCTAATGGACATATGCGTTTTGACGATATCGCGGCATGGAATAGAGGTGAGACAGTAGCTGATTGGAAGCATCCTAATAATATTGCTAGCGAAGATGGTAAATATTATGTGGATACAAATTATAAAAATGCTGGAGACGGTGGATGGGCTAGAAGGTCTAGTATTAATTCACATGACTGGTATGGAACAGTTATGAATATGAATGCAAAAGTTAATGAGAATTGGACTGTTGACTTTGGTTTAGACGCTCGTATTTATAAAGGTTATCACTACCAGTTATTAGATAACTTAATGGGGGCTGATGGTTTTGTTGTTAATAACAATAAAAATTATACTGGTTCTTATGTTGTGAGTCAAACTTATGATGCTAAAGCTTCAATGAATCCTTGGGTTGATTGGAACGGAAGAGAAAAAGTAGGATACCACAATGATGGAAATGTTAAGTGGTTAGGAGGATTTGGACAAGTTGAATATTCTAAAGATGATTTGTCTGTATTCGTTCAAGGAGCTGTTTCTAATCAATGGATGCAAAGAGTAGATTACTTTAATCATACTGCTGCTTCTGGTGAACAAAAGACATCTTGGGAAAGTATCTTAGGAGGAAATGTTAAAGGGGGTGTGAACTATAACATTAATGAGAATCATAATGTGTTCTTTAATACTGGATATTATTCTAGACAGCCATTTATGAATAATGGGGTTTTCCTAAATAATTCAAATACAGTTAATCCAAGTAGTACAAACGAAAAGATTTTTGGACTTGAAGCAGGTTATGGTTTCAGAAGTGAGAAGTTTAGAGCAAACGTTAACGTTTATAGAACTTCTTGGAATGACAGAGTGCTAAGAGCATCTACTAGATATAAGACTGGTATTATTGGTGAGAATGGTAAAGAGGTTGAAAATAATGCTACTGCTACATTAAGTGGAATTGAACAAATTCATACAGGAGTAGAGATGGATTTCTTATATAATCCAATCGATAGATTAAATATTACTGGGTCTTTCTCTTGGGGAGATTGGAAATATGCATCTAATGTATCTGGTATCTACTACGATGAAGAAAATAATACACCTATCTATAATACACCAGGTGATCCAAACTCTGGATTCAAAACGCAGACATTATACATCGATGGAGCAAAAGTAGGTGGAGCACCACAGTTCATTATTAACTTAGGAGCTAATTACGAAATTGCTAAGGGACTTAAAATCGATGCTAATTATAGATACAATGATAATTTCTATGGATCTTTAGCAATAGATAAAGCTGATGCAGAAGGTAAGAGTGGATCTATGAAACTTCCTGCATTTAATTTATTTGATGCTGGTCTTTCTTATAGATTACCTGTTGGTAAAGAAAAAACAAATTCTGTTACTATGCGTGTTAACGTGAATAACGTATTTGATACAACTTATATTTCTTCAGCAAGAACTAACTATGAAGCTAGACCAGGTGAAGCAACTTGGAAAGGCGTTAGCGAGAAGAACGAGGTTTTATTAGGTGCGGGTAGAACATGGAACTTTACATTACGTTATAACTTCTAATAAGTTATCACAAAATATATACAAAAAAGGAGATCATTTATGGTCTCCTTTTTTTATTGCTTAACTTTAGGGGTATAATAAAAATGTAAAATTATGGCAAAATATAAATTTGGAAAGTCGGAGTTATATGTTCCAGCTTTGTCTTTCGGAGGTAATGTGTTTGGATGGACTTTAGATGAGAAAGAATCATTTAAGATGTTAGATGAGTTATATGACAATGGACTAACTTTTATAGATACAGCTAATAACTATTCTCATTGGGCGCCAGGTAATGTAGGTGGTGAATCTGAAGCAATAATAGGGAAGTGGTTTAAAGAAAGTAAGAAGCGTCACGATATCGTTCTTTCTACTAAGGTAGGTGGTACTATGGGAGATGGAACAAAAGGACTTAAGAAAGGATATATTGAAGGATGTGTAGATGCTTCATTGAAGAGGTTGAATACAGATTATATTGATTTATATTTCTCTCACTATGATGACTTAGAGACTTCACAAGAAGAAACGATGGAGACTTTTAATAGTTTAGTTAAGGCTGGTAAAGTAAGATATTTAGGAGCGTCTAATCTAGAGGTTGAACGCATTGAATCAAGTAATGCTATTGCACGAGAAAAGGGATGGGCAGAGTATATCGCTATACAGCCCCTTTATAACCTTTATGATAGAGAGAAGTATGAGCATGAATATTTGCCCTTGGTAGAAGAAGAAAAACTTGCTGTAATGAGCTATTTTGCATTAGCAAGTGGTTTCTTAAGTGGAAAGTATAGAAACTTAGATGATATAGAAGGTAGTTCTAGAAAGGATATGGTGAAAGGGTATATTAATGAGAGGGGAATGCGTATTATAGATCAATTAGAGGTATTAGCAAAACAACACAATGCCACTATTGCAGAGATTGCTATAGCATGGCAAGTACACAAACCTTCTATTAGTACCCCTATCGTTAGTGCTACATCGAGCTCTCAGTTAAAAAGTTTAATACGTTCTACTGAGATTAAGCTATCAGTAGAAGAGATAGCTTTATTAGATAAAGTGAGTGAATATTAATAGATAATAAATTCAAAATAAATAAAAAGGCAGACTCTTTTAAAAGTCTGCCTTTTTGTTATTGTAAAAGCTCTGATTAATTAATCGTAGCTCCGTTTTTTACATTTTGTTCGTCTGGATTCACGAATACTAACTTGCCATCTTGGTCTTCAGTCATTAGTATCATACCTTGACTCTCCACCCCTCTTAGAGCACGAGGAGCAAGGTTAGCTAATACCGTCACTCTCTTACCGATGATATCCTCAGGTTTGAAGTGTTCAGCAATACCTGATACGATAGTACGCACATCCATACCAGTATCTACTTTTAATACCAATAGCTTATTTGCTTTTGGCATTTTCTCAGCTTCTACGATAGTCCCTACACGTAAGTCTAACTTAGCGAAGTCTTCATATACAGCTGTTTCTTTTTGTGGCTCTACTACTTTTGCAGCAGCAGCATTTTCTTTTTTAGAAGCTTCTAGACGATCCAATTGTTTTTGCACCTCTTCATCTTCTATCTTAGCGAATAATAGTTCAGCTTGTCCGATAGTGTGTCCTGCAGGTAATAATACTTTATCTTCAGCGATAGTACTCCATTGGATAGGGGTATCTATTTTTAGAATAGATTTCAGTTTGTTAGCAGTGAATGGTAAGAATGGTTCAGCTAAAGTACTTAATGCAGCAGCTATTTGTAAGGCTACATACATCTGTGTTTTTACTCTTTCAGGGTTCTCCTTGATTAGTTTCCAAGGTTCCTCATCAGCTAAGTACTTATTCCCTAGACGAGCTACATTCATCATCTCTGATAATGCCTCTCTGAATCTATAGCGCTCTACAGAACTTTCGATTACACTTGGATATGCTCTTAACTCAGTTAATGTTGCGATATCAACTTCAGAGAACTCATTTGGTTGAGGCACTACACCTTCGTAATATTTATTAGTCAATACTACCACACGGTTAATAAAGTTACCGAAGATAGCTACTAACTCATTGTTATTTCTAGCTTGGAAGTCTTTCCAAGTAAAGTCGTTGTCTTTTGTCTCAGGAGCGTTAGAAGTCAAAGCATAACGCAATACATCTTGTTTACCAGGGAAATCTTCTAAGTACTCGTGTAACCATACTGCCCAGTTTTTAGACGTAGATAGTTTATTACCTTCTAAGTTTAAGAACTCATTAGCAGGTACGTTATCAGGTAAGATATAGCTTCCTTCTGCTTTTAACATCGCAGGGAATATCACACAGTGGAATACAATATTATCCTTACCGATGAAGTGTACTAACTTAGTATCATCAGACTTCCAATATGGTTCCCAGTCTTTACCTTCTCTCTGAGCCCATTCTTTAGTAGATGAGATGTATCCGATAGGAGCATCAAACCATACATACAGAACTTTTCCTTCAGCACCTTCTACAGGTACAGGGATACCCCAGTCTAAGTCACGCGTTACAGCACGAGGCTTTAGCCCATCCTCTAGCCAAGACTTAACTTGTCCATATACATTAGGTTTCCAATCATTTTTATGACCTTCTAGGATCCACTCACGTAAGAATGTATCGTATTGGTCTAATGGTAAGAACCAATGTTTAGTTGACTTTAAGATTGGTTTAGTTCCAGTGATAGTAGACTTAGGATTGATTAAATCTGTAGCGTTTAATGAAGTACCACATTTTTCACATTGGTCTCCATAGGCCTCTTCATTACCACATTTAGGACAAGTACCTGTTACGAAACGGTCAGCTAAGAATTGATCAGCTTTCTCATCGTATAATTGTTCTGTAACTTCTTCTATGAATTTACCTTCATTGTATAACTTCTTGAAGAATTCAGAAGCTGTCTGATGGTGAATAGAAGATGAAGTACGAGAGTAATTGTCTAAAGAGATACCGAAGTCCATAAAAGATTGCTTGATAATACCATTGTATTTATCAATTACTTGTTGAGGAGTAATTCCCTCTTTTTTAGCTTTCATAGAAATAGCTACTCCGTGCTCATCACTTCCACATATAAACGCTACGTCCTTTCCTTGCAAACGCAAGAATCTTGCATAAATATCAGCAGGTACATATACACCAGCTAAGTGCCCGATATGGATAGGTCCATTCGTATAAGGCAATGCTGCTGTAATAGTATATCTTTTAGGTTCTTGTATCATATATCAATTACTGTTAATATCAAACGAATTTAATAAGAATGCAAAAATAAACAATAGTAACGGATTACGACTATTTATTTTTGAGCTTAATTCGCGATAGGTTATCTATTGTTGAATTTAAATTAAAAAGACCTTAGAACTAGTCAAATAATTCTAAGGCCTTACTAATTTATCAAATGAAGAAAGCTTTTTACTCCTGAGCTTTCTGTTCTTGAATATTTTTTTTCATACTCTCATCCATTTTGAAACTTCCATTAGTAGCAGAAGAACTATTCTCTCCAGTGCCGTGCATAGGTATAGCCATTGTACCATTGTCATCATTTGTTTTCGTAGTAGAAGACTTTATTGATGTTGATTCGGCAGGAGTAGTGGCTTTGTTTTCTTTGCAGCCTAAAGTCATGATTGCCATAGCAGCCATTAGTATAATGTGTTTATTCATGGTGTGAGTAGTATTGTTGTTTTTATATAATCTAATCTATTTTGGGTTGAATGTCAGATTGATCTAATTCAGTTGTTGATAAAGGTAAAGCTTTTCTTTTACCTTTTAAACAAAAGAAGAATAGACAACTGAAGATCCAGTTAAACCAAAACATATAACCTCCTAGATGGAAGTAAAACTTCATATGCTTGTGCGAAGTTCTAGTAAAGTCGATATACGTATAATAAGCACCTATAACTCCTATGATAAGTAAAACTACTGTAACGATATTAGCAATCGGTCTTGAAGAGAAATACTTAAATAGAGCTAAGATAATAATTAGCGCTACCTGAATACCAAATATAATTAATGCAGTCTTCCAAGGCGTTTTAAATATAGCGTACTGTTTATACATTAGTGAGATACCTACTCTTCCTAAGAAAGACATCTTAGAGATAAGTACAGCAGATATTATCGCTAGACTAAGTTGTATAAATACTAAAATAGTAATATTCTTTCCCATTATTTCTAGTTAATAGACCATCCGTTTTCTTCACTATAGCGAAGTTTGTACTTCTTAGTAATAAATTTAGTATTCGGGTTTTTATCTTTAGAGAACACGATAAAAGGAGTGTACTGTTTAGATAGCATGACAGAGGCAGTAGCAGATTTCTTACTTCTGTTATTCAGTTGTAGATTATTGCTTTTATCTAATGTATATTCTATTGTTTTGACAGTTACCTTATCACTTTTTTGATTGATCACATAAGGGTGTGCTTTCTCAGTTAGCTTTACCGTTACATTCCAGATAGAGTCTTTAGACAACCATTTTTTCTTAGCAGACTCATTCTCAAATTCTATATAACCTTCTTTTTCCAATACTTTGTATTGATTGATCTGAAGGCTGTCTTTTTTCTTTCTAAATTTCTTAGTTCCTAGTTGAATTGTTGTACTCTCAAACTCAGGTTTGTCTTCTAAGTGAGCTTCTATAGTATCAAGAGCTTTAGAAGAAGTAATATCCTTATTGTTACAACTACTCAATAATATCACTAAAAATAGTGATAATGTAGTAAGCATTGTTCTTGTTTTCATAGCTTAAATTTTAACCAAAAGTACAAAAAAAGAGATTATATGGATAACTATTTTAAAAATGTTTGTCGTTTGAATATTAGGTGTTTATGTATAATGAAAGAGGTCGCTGTGTAGCGACCTCTAGTTTATTTATGCTTAAGTAATATTTAGTTTCTTACCCAGATTTCAACATCTTTTTGAAGTTTCTTTCCATTAGAACTAACCTTCATATTCATTGATGTTTTTCCTGTTTTTTCATTTGTTTTGATGACTAATTCATCACCTTCTATAGTAGCATATCCAAACTCATTTTCTAAGTTCTTTACAGACTTTTCGATTAAGTTATATGGGCTATCTTGATCTACTACGATATCTTTAAGCGCTACTCTGAATTCTTTGTTTGGTTTTAATACTATTTGGTTCACTAAGATTTCAGGAGCATTATTATCTTGGAAGAAAGGTACAGAAGGGAACCAAAAATAACCATTAACGTCATTATAAGAAGAAGATTCTTGATTTCCACCTTCCATGAAGGCTTGACCTTTTAGAGCACCTGTATTAGATACTATTCTAGTCCAGTTATAACTTCCATTACTCCCCCATCCTGGTCTTTTTATTAATAATACTAAATCATCTTTGATAGGGTCTACTCTAAGTCCAGCAGCATAGAACTCTAGATTATTCCCCATATCATCTTGACCTAGTTCATAGAATTCACTGTTTAACTCGCCTGTTTTGGTATCGAATTTAGCTATCTTGTTTCCACCATTCCAAGCTCCGTCATTTGCTATCCAATAGATAGCATCTTCTTTCATACTTGGAGACATAGAACCAGGATTCCATGCACCCCATTTACCTTGGATTGGAGCAGCTGCAATATTATAAGTTTTAATGTCTTGTGTGTCTTTAGGGTTGATACGTTCTATTTCACTGCCTTTACCTGCCCATACGATACCATTTTTGTCTAAGGTTACTTGTGTATATCCACCTGCCTTTGTATCGATTATAGTATCTGTATCCGTATTGATGATTGTTAAGCCTTTACCTTGTACTACCGCATATACTTTACCATCTACATAGACCATATTACCTGTCATTGAGGTAACACCTGCTACATTACCACTAACCACCTTGTCATTGGTATTTAGAATAACGATTCCGTTAGTCGTAGCGATGTATGCTTTATGATCTGAAATTCCTACGAAAGAGTTCGCTTCAACACCAGGTATCTCTTTTATAGTTTTTACTTCCTTAAAGTCCTTATCTGTGATTACTAATTTATTTTCTTGTTTAGAGATAATGTAATAATTCTCACCGAACGCTACCCCCATTGTAGTTGTTGCTCCTAAAGTATTACCATTATTAGCCTCTCTATATATTCTATATTTTCTATTTAAACCATAGTCTAAGAAATTCACACTTCCCTTATCTGTTCCAAACCAGTCTTCATTAGCGATATAGAAACCACTAGGTTGTATCAGAGGAGTAGGTGCAGAAGGCGGGATGATTCTAAAACCATCTTCATTTTGATTATTATCGTCAGAGCTACAAGCAAAGGTTAATGCCAGAAGCGAAAAAACTAGTGAGCGAGTCAAAATTTTTTTAGTCATAGTAGTTTATTTGTTTTTTATGTTATCTACAAAAATAAGGCTTCATCCATGCGAACAAAGACTTTTTGTTTTCTTTTTTTAAAGAACACCTATAAATAGGAGTATTTTACTATTTTAGAGGAATAAAGAATAGAGTAATATGAGAAAAATAGGAAGTTTGTTATTTGCGAGTGTATTGTTGTTTTCGTGTACAGAGAAACAACAGTCATCAAATAATCCAATCAATACAGAAGACCAACCAGCATTAACACTTACAGTAGCTGAGGCGAAGAAGATTATAGAGTTGCCTTTACATTGTATAGAATTAGAATATCCTAATCGACTGGGACAAACACTAGGCAGTAATGATGACCTAAAGAATCCTAAGGCATTGCGTCCTATATTTTATGGATGTTTTGACTGGCATTCTTCAGTACACGGCTTTTGGTCTATTGTTACTTTATTACAGAAGTTTCCGGAGTTAGACGCAGATGGACAGATACGCACTAGACTAAATAATCTGATTACAGATGAGAATGTAGCAGTGGAGTTAGCTTTTTTCCATGACCCTAATAATAAGAACTTTGAACGTACGTATGGTTGGGCATGGTTGTTTCAGCTTCATGGAGCTTTAACCCAATGGCAAGATGCTGATGCGCAACGCTGGGCGAAGACGATAGAGCCATTAGCGAAGATTATGGAAGAGCGTTATGCGGAGTACTTACCTAAGCTATTATACCCAATACGCACAGGTACACATGACAATACTGCTTTCGGGCTATCACTATCACTAGATTATGCACGTCAGATGGGTAATAAAGCATTTGAGCAATTAATAGTAACGAATGCTAAACGCCTGTATGGTGAGGATAAGGGGTGTAATATTGCCTTCGAACCTAGTGGACATGACTTTTTATCACCATGTTTAGAGGAAGCTCGTCTGATGAGTCAAGTAATGAATCAAGATGAGTATCGCACTTGGACTAAGGCATTCTTACCACAGTTATTTGATCAGAACTTTACCATAGAAGTAGCTAAGGTATCTGATCGATCAGACGGACATTTAGTACATTTAGATGGATTGAACTTTAGTAGAGCTACTTGTTTTAAAGAAATAGGGAAGGCATTACCAGAGTTAGCGCCTAATCTGAATGCGTTGTCAGTTCAACACTTTAATAATTCGTTTGGCAATATTACAGGAGACGATTATATGGGTAGCCACTGGTTAGGTACTTTTGCCTTGTACACATTAATACACCAGTAACCTTAATAGTAGATAAATAAGAAAACACAATAGAAGTAGTATGACATTAAGAGAAATGTTTAGCATCGAGGATAAGGATAGAGACCTATCTGTAGAGGCAGTAAGAAATATATTCAGCTTATCTATTGTACAGAGTTTATATTATAATAGATGGCTTTTATTAAGAGATGATGAGAATGTAGAAGATTTTTTAGAAGCTTTTGATGTGATAGGTAAGGATAAGGAAACGAGTAATCAGTTTGCTATATATTTTCAAGAAGACGAGTTCAATACTCGTATCGTTATCTCACGAGATTATATTAATGGGGAAGGAGAAAAAGATGCAGAGATGTATCACTACTTTATACGCAGAGTAGGGATGGATGTAAGTGATGTACTTGTATTCTACCAAGAGCACAATGCTTATAATGATCAGTTATCATTGCTGACTCCTAAAGATGAAATGCATAAGAGTAGAGCAGTAGATTGGTTTAGTAGTGTATGTGATCTATTGTATTCTGTTAATCACTTTTTTGAGTTTGACGACAAGATAGCTAATATGGTGGAGCATGCACAGATGTTTAGCATAGAGGCTATTAATCAAGAGCCAGAGATAGACTCCATATTCTACAATGGGATTATGTATCGCGTAGTCAGTATACGCAATGGACTAGATCTACTTAAAGGGCTAAAAGGAGTAAATGATCAGAACGAAGAGTTATTTACATTAGACAATTTAGTGTATGACTTAAGTGATGAGAGCTCTTTCTTCTTAGTAGTAGATAATGATGCAGAACTAGAAGAACTAGAAGTACTTAACTTCATAGAAGACTATGAGATAGACATACAGGGATATATATTCTTAGGTGATCTAAAGGTAACAGATTCTTTGTTTTGTCAGGAACTAGACTTTTCTCCGATGTTGATTGTGATGGGAGACTTGGTAGTGAAGAACGCTTATTTCTGTGGAAACACACATTATATAGGAGGTAGTGTTTATGGTGAGGTAGTATATGCTAAGTATAACCATGGTGAACTGCATGTGAAGGGAACCTTAGATGTGAGATGTATTGTCTCTATAGATATGCCATGTTATATTAATAAGATTCGCATTACTAGTATTATTTCAGACAACTCTGTACATGCTCTAGATCAAGTAAAGGGCGAAGACGGACTACCCTTCTTTATGCTTAATATATATCCGACTACACACCGTACACGTGATGTGTTTATAGACGAGATCAAAGAAGAGCATACTTGGGGTGAATACTTTCCAGATGACGATGACATTATAGAAGCGATGCGCATGGGCAAAACGTTACTAAAAGAGAGTGTCTTCTCTGTCTATAAGGACTTCAACGATACTGTAGCAGAGCGCTTTAATAGACTATTTATAGAGTTAATAGAGAGTAACGGGATGGCCTCAGAGCGTATAGATGGTGGATATGTAAGTGATTACTTCTTTAATGTATATATGTATAATGATCAGAAGTATAGAGAACTCGGTAGAAAAGATAAGACGAGTAACTATCAAGCACGTATTCTACATAATATAGATACAGGAGAATATACGGCTATAGTTGATTTTTTTAAAGAAGATGGTAAGACACAGTATAGCGCTTTTAGATCAAAGCTGACGGATAACTTTACCTCTACTCACTCAGCTATGTATGCTTTTAATCAAGCAGAAGAAGCCTTTTTAAAGAAATTAGGTAAGATATAATGAAGTTAATATTTGATGGTTTACAGTTCACAGACTGTGAACCGTTATTTTTTTATTGTTATAGGACTGAGGGATGCAAAACATTGATATCTCTGAAAAATCGCCAACTGCCCATATTCAATATATGATATATCATAGGCAAACACTGTCAACTGCTAATCGTTAACCATAAACTGTCAACTATTTATCATCAATGTACTGTAGGCAAATACTGTCAACAGCTAATCGTTAACCATAAACTGTCAACTATTTGCCATCAATGTATTGTATGCAAATACTGTAAACTGTAAACGGTCAACCGTTAACTAAATCACCCTATTCTTAAGCCATTTTTAGTAGGCTTATCCATAGTCATTAACGTAACCTCTTTTCCTTCTACAGCTCCCATTACTAGGCATTCACTCATTAGATTAGCTATCTGTTTAGGAGGGAAGTTTACTACAGCTACTACTTGTTTACCGATCAGCTCTTCTGGCGTATATAGTTTAGTAATCTGAGCAGAAGATTTTCTCTTTCCGATTTCTTCTCCGAAGTCCACTACTAACTTATAAGCAGGGTTTCTCACTTCAGCGAATACTTCCGCTTCAACGATAGTACCTACTCTCATTTCTACTTTAGAAAACTCATCCCAAGTCAATGTATTGTTGTTATTTTCCATGTTTTAGGTTTGTGATTAATTTCAAAAATAAGGAAAATAAAATAAAATCGATTAGCTCGTTTGTTTTTAACAGGAATAGCTTTAAAACAACGACAACTGCTCTGGTTCATTAGATGGCAATCCTAAGAAAGGGAAGGTAGCGATGATATCGTATTGTCTTCTGTCAGGATTAAACTGGCGTAAGGCGATATGATTACACAGACAAGAGATAGCAGGTTTCTGAAAATAAACCAATGCACGTTCTAATCGCTCAGGGTCTAGCTTGCGCGCGATAGACATATGAGGCTCATTACTCTTATAGATTTCGGGCAAAACGACTTTGCGCATTACCTTTTTTGCATATTCTTGAAGAATAGGCTTAGAGAACTCATCTACTGCTAAGAAGAACGCTCCGTTAGGATATTGACCATAGTCGTTAAATAGTACTTGTACAGGAGTGAATGTACTACATTGTATTCTGACTAATTCGGCTATTTTTTTGATACCATTCAGGTCAGTTTTAAACTTAGAGATAGTGATATGAGCTAAGGAATTCTTACTGTTATACCACCCTATCTCATCGGCTAGCTGTAGCTTCATTTGCTTTACTAGTTCGAGTGTAGCTTCATCAGGTTGAAAACAAAGGGAGTATTTAGAAATCATAGCATAAGTTTAAAAGAGTAAAAATAAACAATATCAAGTGTATTTATCTCTTTTTATGATATGAATACTGCGTTATTTCACTGTTCATATTGCCTTATTCTGCCTCTATTTGGAGATATTGATCAGATATGCTTCTTTTGATTTAATATGGAGTGTCTTTTTGATTGTAAGTAATTGTGATCTAATTTATTGTGTTTTTTTGATTTGATTTTGTTCGGAAGCTATTCGGAAATAAGCTGTGTTTACTTGGGATTAGAGGTTGTTTTGCAAACGAGATTCAGATTGTATCCGAAGGATCTCTAATGAAGGATTGTATTGAGGGAGTAAGATGTATCTAATAAAATAAGGAGACCTTCTCTCGATAGGTCTCCTTGCTTTATAGAAGTATAAATAACATTCTAATTATCGTATAACCACTCTTCCTCTAAATGGGACATCAGTCGCTATATCTATATTATGAGCTTTAGAGATAAATATCTTACAAGGCTTTACTTGATAGACAAATTCATCTATAATCTCAGATACCTGTACAATAGGATTCTCTATTTGGTGGTCTTTAAAGTCAACAACTAGTATGTCGTTGTCAAAATCTAAGGCTGAAAATTCTTTTACGTATTTCATGATTGTGTTGTTTTTGAAATTATATATTAAGTTACGGATAATAAAGTAGATAGAAAAATAGAGTTGATAAAATATTTTATATCAGTGCTTTATTACTTTTAAGAAAACTATATTTGTTAAAATTTTCATTAATATTTAACGGTGTTTAGAGGGAGTAGAAAGTAAAGTTGCATTTGCAGTAGGTTTAGTAAAGTAGTTTGAGGATTTAGAAAAAGAATATGAGTATAGTCTTGCGTTATTTGTTTTTAACAGGTGCAGTCTTGATACTATTTTTTGGTATTGAAGGAGTTTAAGTTTAGAAGTTAAGTTGATAGAAATGTTAGTACTGATAGGTATTGTGATAATAGGATGGTTAATGTATAGAGTACCAACTATACATAAAAACAAAGGAGTATATGTTAAAGAAGGCGCCAGTGGGACACGTCTGTTTATTTTGTCTATCACCGTTGTAGCATTTGGAATGATTAATTATGCTACTAAACAGTGGCAAATAAAAAGTGAAGAGTTTAAAAGTATGGATAGATATACTGCTGTACTTACTGGATATAATACAGTGACAGAAGGGAGTGGTAAGATGAAAACTATAGCATATATTCCTGTTTATAAATTTGTGACTAAGTCAGGTGATAGTATTGAATATAAAGCCAAAAATTCATCAATGGGGAAACCTATTGAAGGAAGTCATTTTAGAATCTATTATAATCAAGTAGATAAAGTAGCTTATGTAATAGATGTACAGATGATGATTAGTATAGTTTTGATAGCCATAATTTTAATAGGTGCTGTATACTTTCTTATAGGGTTACTTGCATATAGTGTATTGCCTAATCATATAAAGTATAAGTGGGTAGGAGTTGAGTTAGCTTATGCGGTTCTTACTATAGTATTCTTTAGTATTATACAGTTGTGTATATGTTTGATTTTTTTTAGTGGATATCGTTATTCTTGGGTGATGATTGTAGTGTATCTGATTATATCAACATATTTGACAATAAGAGCATTAAGGTCAACTATAAAACAGAGAATAGAAGAGTTTAAGTTGAGGTGATTAATATCTAGATAACAGAAAAATAGTTATGATAGAAGATGTGATTTATAATCAGTGGTCTATAATACTAGGATTATTATATACAGGCTGGTTAACGTCTAGAATAGTGAAACGTACTACGAAAGGGCGAAAAGAAAAAGCGGGTTGTGTAGATGTAATACGCGTATTCTTAATTATCGGAGGTTTGTTTGGATTGACTGTTTTCGGGAGTGTTGCTTTTGGAAGTATGTTTATTCGTACACTATCTAGCTTAATTAATGGAACTCTAGTATTCAGTATTGAGTTGTTTGCAGAGTTGATTTGTTATGGGACGATGGTAGCGGTGCTAGTATTCGCATTTATAGGTGTTATGCTCTATGGTATGGGAAGAGATATGCGCCGATATAATAGATTGGCTAGATTATTAGGACTAGGAGTATTAGTTCCTTTGATTATGCTTGTATTCGAAGGGGCTTTGATTTACGCACTTGTTATTAATATATACAATATTCCCCTTTCTGTATTATTAATGGTATTTATCTTGATCTTGTTAATCGGGATTATACTGTATGTGAAGATTATCAGGGAAGAGATAACAGACTTAATAGAAAAAGAAAAGAACGCTAGTAGAAGTAAGGAGAATAAGACAAAAGGAATAACACAAGATAAATCTGTGACAAGGTCTCAGACTGCTAATCACTCTAGACAAGAAAGCAATAGAAGTACTCAACGTACTAACAAGCCTAATCCTCATAATGACGAGTGGAAGCGCAGAAGTAATAGACGTAAAAAAAGATAGTAATGGACGAAATCAGAATTAATCAGTTGGCATTTGGGTTAGGGATATTGTATACAATATGGCTGACTTATAAAATAATAAAGCGTTCTTCTCATAATGGAACCAAAACAGGATGTCTGGGAATTGGGTATATCTATCTTATCGTGGCGTCTATTTCTTCATTGGCAATAGGTGGGACTGTAGCCTTGACGATGATGATCATTACGAAGACACAGACTGTATATAACGGGGATAAATATGAGGCGCGTGTGGTATCCTATACTAGCTATGAGAGTCGTAACTCTGATGATAATGGCTATACCACGATGTATACACCTACAGTACACTTCACTACCAGAGGAGGTGAAGTGGTAGAATATGAGCTTGACTATTCTAGTAGTGGTATGCCTACCGTAGGCGATCAGCACACAGTATATTATGATGAGACTAATGAGCGTGTAACTACCTTTGGGCTAGGGACAGTAGCGTTGATACTCGCTTTTGGGGTGATGATCGTTATACTTGTATATCTTTTTGTCGGTATGGTGATATATGCGATGAACTGGTCTATGGATAGATATAAAGAGATAGGGGCATTCTTAGGACTGGCTATAGTATTGCCATTGATTATGATTTTGTTTGATGGAGCTATGATATGGGCATTATTTGATGGTAAGGATAAACCGCTTTGGGTTAATATCATCTTAGTGTTTTTTAGTTTGGTACTGACATTGGCTATTTGGGGTTATCTCAAAAATATCTATGGAGATGGTCTAAAGAATATGGGGATGAATAGAAAGGGAATAAGAAGAGTAGATAACACTAGGTTTGGGAATGCAACGAGAAGGGGATAAATACGGGAAGTATGGATATAATTAAGAGAGAATTAATGTTTTTATTACCTGTGATAATAGGGATAGTCATTAGTATAATATTAGGTAAATTAATTAATAGACGATGTCAGAGATATAACTCACTTCCTATTTTAAAGGACCTAGGTAAGGGGACTTATTTTATATTGTTGGGTATTATGTGGGTTACTTATAGTACTGGCTCATTATTGTACAATGTAGTGTCTAATAAAGTTAATATTATTAGTAATGGTGATAAGTACATGGCTAAGGTAGTGTCTTATACAACATATAAGACTGAGGGGAGTCGAAGTAAAAGAGGGAGTCGAAGTGGAAGTATCAATTATAAACCAATAGTTACATTTACAACTAAGGATAAAGTGAGTATAACTCATACCCTTGATTCTTCTGTAGGGGATATGCCTATTAAAGGACAAGGCTATGTAATCTATTATAATCCTAAGACAGAAAAGATAACAACGTTAAATACAAGTGATGTGATTGTGATTACTGGATTTAGTATAGTATTTATTCTTATCGCTTTTGTATTTGTGACAATGTTTAGTTTTGCGATTGGTGCCCCTATGATGAAGTATAAAAAGGTAGGAACTTATCTTCTGTTTCTGTTTGTCATTCCTATAAGTATGTTGTCTTTAATGTTTGCTTTTATCTATACACTATTGTATAGTAATGCTGTATCAGCAGGAATGTCATTAGTATTAATCTTCGTTATTTTGCTTATAATCGCGGGAATATATGGTGTATTAAAAACTGTTATGTCTGAGAATGGTATTATTCAGAAGATAATAGCATGGAAACCAAATTAGTTGAATGATATAAACTGTCTTAGGAAATACTAAGACGGTTTTTTATTTCTTTTAGATTCAAAAATATAGTATATACCTAATATCAAAAACATAAATAGACTATACAACAAAGAACTAATAAAGTCTTTTCTGTCAATTAGCAAAGACCAAAGTAGGTTAATAACTAGTAAAACCCATAAAAAGTAATATATCTTTTTATTCATAATTATTTGTTTGTTACTAAGTTATGTTTTTTGTGCTATATAGAGTTATTAATTTCAAAGATAATATAGGAATAAGTATAATTATCAAATAAATAGATCTACAACACCTTCTCAAAACACAGGCTACTCTCCACACCTTCGTATTGACCGTAGTTAGGGATAACAGTATAGTTATTCTTTCTGTATAATATCTCTGCTTGTGTCTGTAGCTTACCCATCTCTAAGATACAGCGTGTATAACCTAGCTCCAGACTCCACTTTTCTAGTTCAGCTAGTACAATAGAAGCGACACCCTTACCTCTAGCGATAGGAGCAGTGTACATACGCTTAACTTCCATAGTATGTGAGTCATATTCTTTGATAGCTCCACAGGCTATAGCCTGACTATCTTCATAGATAACAATAACATGGTTGATATGATCTACTTTATTGTACTGATCAAAGAAGTCATGTTCATCACCATCAGTTGTTTTGAGGTATTTATCTAGTTCTGTGATGAGGTTTAGAAAGTCTTTATTGTCAGAGTTAGTTCTTGTAATGGTTAGCATAGCTTGATGTTTTGTGGGTTAAAAATACTGTTTTTTAAAGTGCTATTTATTTCATTAGAGAAAAACTATTCGTTAAAGTTGCGTATCTTTATAGAACGTGATTATTAAAAGCAAGTGTAGATATGGACTTAGATTATGAAAGTAGATTTTATATGGTATGGATACTATCGAGTATTGTGATAGGTGTCTTCGGTGCTATATTGTATAAAGTAATACAGGATATTAAAAAGAAAGAAGTGACTAAAGTGCAGTATATCATTGCTTTTATAGGTAGCTTTATCATCGCATTAGCCTTTGAGTGGGTGCTGTTTTATCTTGCTTTATAGCTAATATTTGGTTTTAATGAATAGCTTATGAAGAAAGTCTTAATGGGTATAGTCTATATACACGGGTTGCTATTATGGGGAATCTATATCCTGATATATGCAGTGGCTAAGTTCTTTTTACACACCTGTAGATTAGGTAAAAAGAAGATTAGACAATGAGTCTTATAACTATGGTCAATGTATGGTTATTTAGTATAGTATATTAAAAAGGCCGTCTTCGTGAGACAGCCTTTGTGATATTATTCTTTAGTGACAATCTGCATTGTCTCTCTATTCACTTGTTTTAATAATAATGTTTTATCACCAAGTATCTTCTGTGCAGAGTGATCATCGAAGTGTCTTATGGTATATAGAGACACATTCTCATTATAGCTCACCTTAAATTTATCTGTAAGCAATAGTCTTACATCTTCGAAGTGATTAAACTTATCTTCTACACATACAGAGAAGCTAATAGCAGAGTTCTGTATGACATTCACTTTAATATTATACTCTCCGAATAATTTAAAAATATCGCTGATATTCTGCTCCATGATAAAAGAGAAATCCTTAGAAGATAGTGATATTAATAATTGGTTCTTCTTCACAATAAAACATGGAACATGAGGAGTCAATGGTGCTCCTTTAGATACATTCGTTCCTGGTAATAATGGATTTAAGAATGACTTTACATATAAGGGTATTTCTTTTTGACGCAATGGTTGTAAGGTCTTCGGATGGATGACTGACGCACCGTAGAATGCTAGTTCTATTGCTTCTTGATAAGAAATATGTTGTAGTAGAGTCGTATCTTCAAAATAACGTGGATCAGCATTCAGTACCCCTGGTACATCTTTCCATATCGTTACACTCTCAGCGTCTAAGGCATAAGCAAATATAGCGGCTGAGTAGTCAGACCCCTCTCTGCCTAATGTAGTAGAGAAACCGTTGTAGTCAGATCCAATAAATCCTTGTACAATGAATAATTGTTTTGTACAAATCTCTTTTTTGATATTCTCTATCGTGATATCCCAGTTTACATCAGCGTCTCTATAGACTGTATCTGTTTTGATTAAGTTTCTTGAGTCTAGCCAAGTGTTGTCTATACCTGATTCTAGTAGGTAATAGTGTAAGATAGTCGTAGAGATAATCTCTCCATAGCTTACGATTTGATCATAAACGAAATTGTAATTAGGAGATTTATTGTTCAGTAAGAAGTAAGTAATAGAATCAAATAGCTCTTTTAGCGATGCATAGATATCGTGATCTTCATTAGGGAATAATTCTCTAACGATCGTGTAGTGATAATCTTTAACTACATCAACAGACTCTGCTAAGTCAAATCTATTCTGAAAATAGTTGTGTACGACTACCTCTAAGGCATTCGTCGTTTTACCCATTGCAGAAGCAATGATTAGGCTATCTTCATAGCCCACTGTTTTTAATACGTTACAAACGTTTCTTACATTTTCTGCGTCTCTTACTGAGGCTCCTCCAAATTTGAATACTCTCATTTACTTAGATTGACTAAATTGTTCTATTCCGTTTTGATCCATTTGTACAGTATACCAATCTTCTAATACTGTCGCTCCGGATTTTTTATAAAAGTTAATAGCCGGTTCATTCCAGTTCAGAACTACCCATTCTACTCTTCGTACACCTTCTTTCTTCGCGATATTCATTATTTCTGCATACAGTGCATATCCCGCTCCTGTACCTCTAGCAGCTTCTGTGACGATAAGATCTTCTAAGTGAATCGTCTTACCCTTCCAGGTAGAATATCTATTGTAGAATAAAGCCATGCCGATGATTTTAGTGTCTAGCTCAGCAACAATAACATTAAATAAAGGATTTGCTCCAAAACCATCTCTGATTAGGTCTTCAGCGGTAACTACGACAGCATCAGGTTCTTTTTCGAAAGTTGCTAGTTCTTGTATTAATGCTAATACATTAGGCATGTCTTGAGGGGTTGCAGATCTAATATTCATTTTAGTTATTGATTTAATGGTTAATGTCTTCGGTTAGACAACAAAATTAACGATATTTGCACTGTAAAATACACAACTTAAGAATCATTTTTGAAAATGACAACAGAAAGATCTCAAACTTTAGGAGAGTTTATCATTGAAAAACAAGAAGACTTTAAATACTCTTCTGGTGAGTTATCAAGATTAATTAACTCTCTTAGACTAGCTGCTAAAGTAGTAAGTCACCAAGTTAACCAAGCAGGTTTAGTTGACATCGTAGGTGCTTTTGGAAAACAAAATGTACAAGGTGAGCAACAGCAGAAACTTGATGTTTTTGCAAACGAAGTATTCATTAAAACACTTATCAATAGAGAAATCGTATGTGGTATCGCTTCTGAAGAAGAGGATGATTTTATTTCTATCCACGGTAGAGATAATAGCAACGAGAACAAGTATGTAGTGCTAATGGATCCACTAGACGGTTCGTCTAATATCGATGTGAATGTATCAGTAGGTACTATTTTCTCTATTTATAGACGTGTGACTCCTATCGGAACTCCTGTAACAAAAGAAGACTTCTTACAAAAAGGAGAGAATCAAGTAGCAGCAGGATATATTGTATACGGTTCTTCTACGATGTTAGTTTATACTACAGGTAATGGAGTACACGGGTTTACATTAAATCCAGCGATCGGTACATTCTTCTTGTCTCACCCGAATATGAAGATTAATGAGGATGGGCATATCTACTCTATCAATGAGGGGAACTATGTACACTTCCCACAAGGGGTAAAAGATTACTTAAAGTACTGTCAAGCAGAAGAGAATGATAGACCATATACTTCTAGATACATCGGTAGTTTAGTATCTGATATTCACCGTAATATTCTAAAAGGAGGTATCTACATTTACCCTACTAGTACTAAAGCTCCTAAAGGGAAACTAAGATTGTTATATGAGTGTAATCCTATTGCATTCATCATTGAGCAAGCTGGTGGTAGAGCATCTGATGGTTATACTCGTATCATGGAGATAGAGCCAACGGAGTTACACCAACGTGTTCCTTTCTTCTGTGGTAGTAAAAACATGGTAGAAAAGGCTGAAGAGTTTATGAAGAAATAAGAAGTATTTCTATAAAATAACAAGTGAGCTAATCCTAAAGATTAGCTCACTTTTTTTATTTTTTAAGGTTGTGAATTTCTTCTATGAAGGTATCTATATCAACATTTAAGACTAATAACGATAGAGATTTATCTACTAAGAAATCTATATTGTTAGTGAAACCTAAGGCAACAGCAAATTTCTTTAATATCTCTTTTTGTTTTGGTCCTAATACGTGATTTACATATACCATTCTTGCCAAATCGTATAATCTTTCGATACGATTGGTCTCTAGATAGGGAGGGTTAACAGGATAGCTCTCTGGGTTCTTTAATATATTCGTATAGTCCTCATCACTGATTTCTAATCGAATAGCTAGTTCATCTAAGAAAGCCTTTTCTTCTGTACTACAATGTCCATTCGCTAACGCCACACGTACTATCGAAGCAAAGTGGCCTTTGTTTCTCTCTCTAAATCCTAAATCAAATAATTCTGAGTATGACATTTTTGTTTGTTTTTTGGTTAGTAAATTGGTTCGGTTTATTATATCTAATATAATGATAAATTATGGAGTCCATAGTTTTTTTATGATATTTTTATGCTTATCATAATGATGTGTGTTTTTAGTAGTGAGTTTATAATAGATTATTCGTTTAGATAGTAAATTAGATAAACGAAGTAAGTTCCTATTCTAAGATTGGTGAATTAACAAAAAGGTTTGTGTATTTTTGTTAGATCAAAGGGATAGAGAACTTTGTAAATATTTCTGATATGAATGAATCAAAAATAACTAAATATGATAAGGCTTATTTGCGTATGGCTCGCGAATGGGGACAACTATCGTATTGCAAACGAAAAAAGGTAGGCGCTATTATTGTAAAAGATAGAATGATTATTTCTGACGGATACAATGGGACACCTACTGGTTTTGAGAATTGTTGTGAAGACGAAAACGATACTACGCACTGGTATGTGCTACATGCTGAGGCTAACGCTATCTTGAAGGTAGCTAGTTCTACACAGAGTTGTCAAGGGGCTACACTTTATATCACGATGTCTCCATGTAGAGACTGTAGTAAACTTATCCATCAGGCAGGGATTACTAGAGTGGTGTACAGTGAAGGTTACCGTGATACAGAAGGGGTAGACTTTTTAGAAAAAGCAGGGGTGGATGTCGTATTTCTTCCTGACCTTGATTAATATCCACTGTAGATGAAAAAGTTTTTTTGGCCTCTGATTATATCGATTTCTTTATCCTTAGGTATTTTACTAGGAGGCTTTCTTGTATCTGCTTCTTATCGTGGAAAAACAGGTTTTTATACCAATCACAATAAGCTTAAATTAAATCGGCTAATTGATTTTATAGAGAAGGAGTATGTAGATAATGTAGATACTGACTCTATCGTCGATAGAACGGTGACTACTATTCTAGAACAACTAGATCCACACTCTATCTATATCGGCAAGAGTGAGCTACAGTCTGTGACAGAGTCTATGCAAGGTAGTTTCGTAGGGATAGGGGTGAACTACTATTACTATAAAGATAGTGTCGCTGTAATCAAAGATATCGTAGATAGCCCCGCTTTTAAATCTGGTATACAGCCGGGTGACCGTATCATAAGTGCTGACGGACAGCATCTGTATGGAAAGGAGATGACCTCTGATAGTATCGCTAAATACTTAAGAGGGGAAAGGGATACTGATGTAAAATTAGAAGTCTATCGTAAGACTGTAGGTAAGAAGCTAGACATTGTGGTCAATAGACAGCCTATTCCTATCAAGAGTGTAGATGCTGCATTTAAGTTATCAGACGGTAGAGGATATATTAAGCTCAATAGATTCTCTAGTACAACTTACGAGGAGTTTAAAAAGGCGTTAGAGGATCTGATTACGCAAGATATTTCTAGCCTAGTCCTAGATTTGAGAGATAATGGAGGAGGGTATATGGATCAAGCAGTGAATATGCTAAATGATTTATTAAAGAAAGATCAGGTAATCGTAAAGACTGTAAATAAAGGTGGTCAAGAGAGAGTCACAAAGTCTAAAGGAAGTGGTCTCTTTACAGATAAGCCTCTTTATGTATTGATTAATGAGAATTCTGCTTCTGCTAGTGAAATTATAGCTGGAGCGATACAGGATAATGATAGAGGTACTATCGTAGGGCGTAGAAGCTTCGGTAAAGGACTTGTACAACGAGAATTGATGCTCGGGGATGGTTCTGCTATTAGATTGACTACAGCTCGTTACTTCACTCCTTCTGGACGATCTATACAGAAGCCTTATACGATGGGGGTAGAAGAGTATAATAACGATTTTAGAACGAGATATGCACATGGAGAGTTATATGCTGCTGATAGTATAAAAGTAGCCGATAGCCTACAGTACAAAACCTTAAAAGGACGTGTAGTCTATGGAGGTGGTGGTATAGTACCGGATATCTTTGTTCCGATAGGGAATAAGCATGGAGATGACACTGTGGTACTTCTGATGAAATCGGGTATTGTGAGTTTCTTTGTATTCCAAGAGATCGATAAAGAAAGAGCGAAGTTTACTAATATGTCTAAAGAAGAGGTGATAGACTATGTGATGTCTTCTGATAAAGTATTTAAAGCTTATATTAAACATCTAGAAGGCAATAAACTATTCTTCAAATTAGATAAGCGAAAACAGATTGTGAAGCGATTCTTAGTCGGAGAGTTTTTAAGTCAATTATACACTAGTGAGGATTACTATCTATGGATGTTAGAAGTAGATCCTATGATTAAAAAGATAGACGAGAAAACCTTATAGTTAGGAAGAACTCAAAATACTAATAGTAAAGCATTGTGATTATCACAATGCTTTTTTTGTGGGATATAGTGTTACTTGTTTATTTCTTGTAGTCTATGATAGAACAGTCAAAGGATAACGATAGCATTGTGGTCGCATACTTTTAGCCCTTTTTTATGCGAGCAGTATCCCATAACTATGCGACCACTATGCGATAAGTCCAATTAGGTTTGATATAGCGAAGCGCTGTTTTTGAATGTATGGTGTTGAAGTTGAGGTTGTTGTTTGGGTTTTGTGTAGGCTTAGCCTTGTCGTATGGATAAAAAAATAAAGGAGCCTCATTGAGACTCCTTTATCGTTATTTATTGTGTTCTGATTACCAGATTTTAACTCTTTCCTCAGGTTTGATGTATAATTTATCACCTTCTTTAATATCAAATGCTTTGTAGAAAGCATCTACGTTTTGAAGAGGTACATACGCTCTGTAGTGTCCAGGAGCGTGAGGGTCAGTTTTCACTTGGTTTTTAATTGCCTCATCACGAGCTTTAGTTCTCCAGATAGTTCCCCAAGAGATAAAGAAACGTTGCTCAGGTGTGAATCCGTCGATTAGACCTGGATCACCGTTTTCTTTTAAATAGATTTGTAATCCGTCATAAGCAGCATTAACACCACCTAAGTCTCCGATATTCTCACCTAAAGTGAATTTACCGTCTACGAATACACCTGGTAGAGGCTCTAATGCGCTGTACTGAGCAGCTAAAGCATCACCTAATTTAGTAAAACTAGCTAAGTCAGCGTCAGTCCACCAGTTGTTTAAGTTTCCGTTTTTATCATAACGAGCTCCTGAGTCATCAAAACTGTGAGAGATCTCGTGTCCGATTACAGCTCCGATACCACCATAGTTAATCGCTTCGTCAGCTTTATAATCATAGAATGGAGGTTGTAAGATAGCAGCAGGGAATACGATTTCGTTATAGATAGGGTTGAAGTAAGCGTTCACTGTCTGTGGAGCCATTCCCCAACGAGATTTATCTACAGGTTTACCGAAGTCTTCCATGTTTTTAGCAAAATCCCATTTAGTAGCATTCTTCATGTTTTCGAAGTGATTACCACCGTCTTTAGGAGCTTTAATATCCATAGCAGAGTAATCTTCCCATTTGTCAGGGTAACCGATTTTCACTGTTGTAGTTGCTAATTTTTCTAAAGCACCTTTTTTAGTTTCTTCAGCCATCCATGGTAATGCTTTGATACGATCACCGAAAGCTGTAAGTACGTTTTTAATCATTGCTTGAGCTTTTGCTTTCGCTTCAGCAGGGAATTTTTTAGCAACGTATAATTGTCCTAAAGCTTCTCCTACAGTACCGTTAACTACAGCTAATGCTCTTTCGTCAACAGGTCTTTGTTCTTTAGCACCTTCTAATGTTTTAGAGTAGAACTCCCAGTTCGCTTTCTCCATCTCAGTAGATAAGTAACTAGCGTTTTTGTTCACTAAAGTCCATTTCATATATGCTTTGATATCTTCGATATTTTTAGCAGAAAGGATTTCGTTAAGTGCTTTCATGTATTTCGGTTGAGATACAATTAGCTTTTCAACGTTCTTTAATCCTGTAGCAGCGATATAAGCATTCCAATCAACAGCAGGTGTTAATTTTTGAAGCTCAGCTACTGTCATAGGGTTATAAGTAAGACGGCTATCTCTACGCTCTACTCTAGTAAGACGAGGTTCTGCCATTTTAGTTTCGATCGCTAATACACGTTTAGAATCTGTAGTAGCCTCTTCTTTAGGCTCACCAGCTAATTCTAACATACGCGCTACGTGTGCTACGTATTGGTCACGTTTTTCAGTGATGTCTTTATCTTTTAATACATAATAGTCACGATCAGGTAAACCTAAAGAACCTAAACTGATGTATACTGTATTTTCTTGAGAGCTTTTTGCATCTGCATATACGTAGATAGAATATAATCCTAATCCTCCTTCAGCTACTAATTCGTTGATTAGTTTAGTCGCATCTTCTGGAGTTTTGATTGCATTGATTTTATCTAAGTAAGGTTTAAGAGGAGCTACTCCTAACTCATTTCTCTTAGCTTCATCTAAGTAAGTTTGGAATACAGCTACAGCTTTAGCTTGATCAGATTTAGGATCAAGTTTAGAGTCTTCAGCAGCCTCTCTAAGGATAGCAAGGGCATCCTTATCAGTGTTTTGTCTTAATTCATCAAAACTTCCCCAACGTGTTCTGTCATTTGGAATTTCTGTTTTGTCATACCAAGCACCGTTTACATAACGGAAAAAGTCATCACCAGGCTTTACATTTTTATCCATGTATTCTAGGTTGATTCCATGAGCTACTTGATCTTCTTGCTCTGTTGTATTCTTAGCATCTTTACAAGCTACTAATGATACTACAGCGAAGGCAGAGGTTAATAAAACTCTTTTGTTCATAGTATATAATTAATTTTGTTCCTATTGATATTCTAACAAAAATAGAAAATATCTTTTATAATCGTATTTTTCTATACTTTAAATAAGACATCTTGTATTTATCATGTCTTTAACCTTCAGGTTAAAAGGGATTTTGTAAGTTTGTCGAAACTCTATTTAAAATGTTACACTTTTTCAAGAAATATAAATACTTTTTTATTTTCTTCTTCCTTTTATGTGCAGGAATCATGGTGATGTTCTACAATGCACTGAAGTATAGAAAATCACTACCAGTATATACACCAGCTATGGTGAACCCTGAAATGGTAGATAGTTTAATCCAACATGAGGCCAATAAACAGAAGCACAAGATAGCTGCATTTAAGTTCTTAAACCAGAATGGTGATACAATTACGAATAAAGATTATGAAGGACATATCTATGTAGCTGATTTCTTCTTTACAACATGTACTACGATCTGTCCTATCATGAGTGATAATATGGTTTGGCTTCAAGATAAGATTAAGACTCTGCCAGGCGTTAAATTATTATCACACTCAGTAACTCCTGATATCGATAGTGTACCTGTGCTAAAAGAATATGCATTACACAAAGGCGCTGATGATAAGATATGGAACTTAGTAACAGGGGATAAAAGAGATATCTATTATATTGCTCGTAATTCTTACTTAGCTGTCAAGACAGGGTCTCCAGAAGAGATGTATGATATGGTACACACCGAAAACTTTATTCTAGTAGATGGCAATGGCCGTATCCGCGGGTTCTATGACGGTACTAATCTAGATACTCCTGATAAAGAAGCTAAGAATATGCAGCAGCTATGGGAAGACATCCAATGGTTGTATGAGCATGAAAATAGTAAGTCAAAGTAATTAAATAATTATACAGTATAATCCCTCTACATTTATTAGTTGATGTAGAGGGATTTTTTATATATGAATATTTCTGTTTCTAAGTTATGAATCAAAATAAGCTAATAATGAAAAAGTTGTGTGGTAATTATAGTAGTATTAATACTGATATTTATTAGGAATATAGTTCTATAATCTTTTTAATTGACTAAATTTGCAATATGAATTAAATCTAAATAAGGTGAGTACAACTTTAGACTTATTAAAAAGAAATGAAAAAGGAGTGATAGCAGACTTCGATATGCACAAGGTTCCTTTAAAACTATTAGAGATGGGATGTCTACCAGGTAATGCTGTGGAACTTCTAGAGGTAGCCCCTCTAGGTGACCCAATATATCTGTGTATTAATGATACACATTTATCTATTCGAAAAGAATTAGCTAAAGAGATACAAGTAGAATTAATTGGCTAATTAGATTAAGATATTACATATAGTTGATGAAAAAAGATATAAAAGTTGCCCTAATAGGTAATCCTAATGTAGGGAAAACCTCTGTATTCAATGCCTTGACGGGTCTTAACCATAAGATAGGAAATTATCCTGGTATTACTGTAGATAAAAAATCTGGAGTAGCGAAGTTAGATGATAAAGTAAATGCTACTATTATCGACTTACCAGGAACATATAGTATTAATGCGAGTTCTGAAGATGAACGCATTGTATTAGACTTATTATTTGATCCTACTAATGATGACTTTCCAGATGTTACTGTTGTAGTAGCTGATATAGAAAATCTAAAGCGTAACTTATTACTATTTACTCAGGTTAAAGAACTTGGTGTTCCTACGATATTAGCTGTTAATATGGCTGATCATATGGACGAGAAGGGGATTAGTCTTAAGATAGCGGAGTTAGAAAAGAAATTAAATACAAAGATTGTTTTAATCAGTGCGAAGAAAAAACTTGGTATTCAAGAGTTAAAACAAGCAATATTAAATTATAGAACGTATTCTATAGAACCATGTGTGAATGCTACAGCTGTAGACACAGAGTTCTTTAGTAAACTTGCTTTGACATTCCCTAACCTTTCTGTATTCAAATTGTGGATGATCTATTCACAAGACATCAAGATCGGGAATATAGGGAAGAAAGAGATAGAGGCTAAAGGAGTTCAGTTGTCAGAAAGTGAAATCAAAAAACTTCAACACAAAAAGACAATCAAGAGATATCAGTTTATCAACGACGTTTTAAAAGAAACGTACTCACGTGATGTCAATAAAGCTACAGATCTTCGTTCTAAAGTAGATAGAATACTTACCCATAAAGTGTATGGATACCTAATCTTCTTTGCGATTATGATGTTGGTCTTCCAGGCTATCTTTGAGTGGTCAAGTATTCCGATGGATTGGATTGATGAGCAGTTTGCTAATCTTAGTTCTTGGGTACACGATACGATGGAGCCAGGTAAGCTTACAGATTTGATAGCGGATGGTATCGTACCAGGTATCGGAGGGGTAATGCCTTTCATTCCTCAGATTGCTATTCTATTTATGTTTATTTCTATCTTAGAAGAGACAGGGTATATGAGTAGAGTGGTGTTCTTAATGGATAGATTAATGCGTCCATTCGGATTAAGTGGTAAATCAGTAGTGCCACTTATCTCTGGTAATGCATGTGCTATTCCAGCGATTATGTCAGCTCGTAATATCGAGAACCCTAAAGAAAGATTGATTACAATACTTGTAACACCGTTTACTACGTGTTCTGCTCGTATTCCAGTATATATTATCATTATTGCCTTAGTAATTCCTGATACACGTGTATTTGGATTCTTAAGTATACAAGGATTGACATTGACGTTATTCTATCTAGTAGGATTCTTAGCAGCTTTGTTATCATCTTGGGCATTGAGTAAATACATCAAAAGCGAGCGCAAGTCATACTTCGTAATCGAGATGCCAAACTACCGTACTCCGATTATTAAGAACGTAGTGGTGAATATGTATGAGAAGACTAAAGCATTCGTAGTAGGTGCGGGTAAGATTATATTCGTATTATCGATCATCATTTGGTTCTTAGGTGCTCATGGACCAGGAGAACGCTTTGAGAATGCTGAGAAACATATTACAGAAGTATATCAAGATAAAGAGGTAAGCGAAGAAGAATTAAGCGAGCATATCGCTAGTTATAGATTAGAGAATTCTTATATCGGTATTCTAGGTAAAACAATAGAGCCTGTAATCAAACCTCTAGGGTATGACTGGAAAGTAGGTATCGCAGTATTGTCTTCTTTCGTAGGACGTGAAATCTTCGTAGGAGTACTTGGAACTATTTATAATGTAGGATCTGGGGATGAGAATGATGAAGATGGACGTATTAAACAAAAAATGGCAGCTGAGATATGGCCTGATACAGGACAACCAGTCTTCACGCTAGCCAGTGGGGTGTCACTAATGTTTTTTTATGCTTTTGCGATGCAGTGTACAGCTACAGTAGCGATTGTGAAAAGAGAGACTAAGTCTTGGAAATGGACTATCTACCAATTAGTGTTTATGACTGTTCTTGCGTATGTCGCAGCTTTAATAGCATATCAACTTTTAAAATAAAGTAATTATGGGTTACCAAGAAATAATTGCCTATGCAATTGTAATTATTGCATTGGGGTACATCATTAAAAAAGGCTTTTGGAAGAATAAAACGAATAAGAAAGGTTCTTGTGGCGGAGGTAGCTGCGGATGTTCTTAATCACCATTCTTTAAAATAACAAAATAGGCAACTCATGCGAGTTGCCTATTTTGTTTAGTATATATCGTTAAATCTTAAATGTGGCGAATTCGCCATAATTAGGGCTATACTTACCTAATGCTCTTGACGAAGTTAAGAATGCTATCCTCACTAATACCATGTTCATTAATATGCTTCATAAAGGCTGTTCCTATAATCGCCCCTGAGCTATATTGATTCGTGAGGTCATAGGTGTGTTTATCTCTTACCCCAAAGCCAATAAGTGCTAGGTTTTTAAGCTTTAAATCTTGAATGTGTTTATAGTATGTTTGTTGTTCTTCTAAAGACTTGTTAGAGCCTGTAGTTCCATTAGAAGAAACTAAATAGATAAAACCATCTGTCTGCTCATCTATATGGCGCACGCGTTCTATCGAAGTATCATTACTTATTAACATGATATTACTGACGTTGTGTTTATCACAGTGTGTCTTGAAATGTGATAAGTAGTAGTCTATAGGTAAGTCTGGAAGGATAATACCATCTACACCTACTTCTGCGCATTTCGCTATGAATGCCTCTACACCATATCTTAGTACTGGATTTAGATACCCCATTAAGACAACAGGTATAGTAATGTGCTGTCTCATTTCTTTTAATTGTTCGAATAGCTTAGAGACTGTAATACCGTTTAGTAAAGCCTGCTCACTACTGTGCTGTATAACTGGCCCGTCTGCTAGTGGATCTGAGAAAGGCATGCCTATTTCTACTAAATCTACACCAGCGTTATCTAGATTCTTTAAGATGGTCATGGTGTCTTCTATAGCAGGATAACCAGCTGTGAAGTATATAGAAAGTATATTGGATTTCTTCTCGGTGAAGAGTGTGTTGATTCTGTTATTCATGGTTAAAGTATTTAGAGTAAGTAATCATGTCTTTATCGCCTCGTCCTGATAAGTTTACCACTACGATATCGCTTTCTTTTAGCTCCATCTTATTTAGGTAAGCCAAGGCGTGTGCTGATTCTAGTGCAGGTATAATCCCATCTATACGCGTTAATTCAAAAGCAGCTTTGATCGCTTCATCATCTGTGATACTACCTACAGTGATCTTACCTGTATCACTCAGATAGGCATGTGCAGGTCCTATACCAGGATAATCTAATCCGGCTGAGATAGAATAAGGCTCTATAATCTGTCCATCCTCAGTCTGTATAAGGTAAGTCTTACTACCGTGGATAATACCTTGTTTTCCTAAGGCGATAGTAGCTGCAGTCTGTCTTGTTTCTACTCCTAGACCTGCCGCTTCTACTGCAATTAACTTTGTATGACCATTATCTATAAAGTGATAGAAGGCGCCCATCGCATTACTTCCTCCACCTACACATGCTACTACATAGTCTGGATTAGGAGTATTCTCTTGCTCTATGAGCTGTGCTTTTATTTCTTTACTGATGATAGATTGAAACTTCGCTACCATATCAGGATAAGGATGAGGACCTACTACAGAACCAATCACATAATAGGTCTCTTGTGGATTATTGATCCATTCGCGTATGGCTTCATTTGTAGCGTCTTTTAAAGTCTTGCTCCCACTCTCAGCAGCTACTACTTTTGCCCCTAGCATACGCATGCGTTCTACATTAGGTTTCTGACGTTCGATATCATGTGCTCCCATAAATACAGTACACTCTAGATTTAATAGTGCGCAAGTAGTAGCAGTAGCTACCCCGTGCTGTCCTGCACCTGTCTCAGCTATAATTCTCTTTTTGCCTAGACGTTTGGCTAAGAGTACTTGTCCTATCGTATTGTTGATTTTATGGGCTCCTGTGTGATTTAGATCTTCTCTTTTCAGATAAATCTTTGCTTTATATTTAGCAGACAAGTTAGCAGAATAGAATAGAGGAGTAGGTCTTCCTACATAATCTTTAAGTAGCTTATTTAGTTCTTGTTGAAAATCTTCTGTCTGTATGATATCTAGGTAGCTCTCTTGTAAGTCTGATACGTTCTTATACAGCATCTCAGGGATAAATGAACCTCCGTACTCTCCGTAATATCCTTGTTCGTTTGGGTTAAATTCTTTCATAGTCTCTTATTTCTTTTACTAGTTTTCTCACTAGTGTTATGTCTTTATGATGTTGATCGTTTTCTAATTTACTGTTGAGGTCAAAGCCTGCTAATCTATCATCTCGTAATAGCAAAGCGGACTGTATGTTGTGTAATCCTAATCCTCCACTTAGTAGATAAGGGGTACTACCTTGATAATGCTGTAATACATCCCAATCAAATGATAATCCACTACCTCCATACTCTGGAGTAGGGGTGTCGAATACAAATAAGTCACAGTATGCTTCGTATTGTTCTATTTGACTGAAATCCTCCTTTACTCCTATAGAGAAAGCCTTGATTACCTTTATTCCTTGCTCTTTATGGTAAGCACAATCTTCTGGGCTTTCGTTACCGTGAAGTTGTATATAGTCTAGTTTATACTGCTTTATGCGTTGTGCTATTTCTTGTCTTGTAGCATTGACGAATACACCTACTTTCTGAATATGATGAGGTAGGTTATCAACAGCCTTGTTAATATCTCTACTTAGATATCGCTTTGATTTCGGATAAAAGATAAATCCCATCATGTCAATGTGCTCTTGTCCAACAGAATTAATATTTTCTATATCAAACATCCCACAGATCTTTATCTTCTTCATCGCTGTTTACAATTTAATCTCTTGTTGTAATAGCCTTAATTGTTCAGCAGGATTAGCCATCTTCATAAAGTATTCTCCCATTAAGAACCCTGAGAATCCATTGTCAGCTAATTCTAATAACGTAGCGGCATTCTGTATACCACTTTCTGCTATCTTCACTGCCTGCTGAGGTAATAGATTAGCTAGAGCGATACTGTGCTGAATATTTACCTCAAAGGTGTTTAGATCTCTATTATTTATCCCGATGAGGTCAAACTCAGTATGTAAATGGCCTCGTATTTCTTCTTCAGTATGTGTTTCTAATAAGACTTGTAAGCCAAGCTGATGTGCATAATCAGTCAATACTTTGACACGCTCTATGGGAAGCATTTTAGCAATCAATAGAATGGCGTCTGCACCTATAGATTTAGCTTCTTCTATCTGGTATTCGTCTAGGATAAAGTCTTTCTGTAATAGAGGCAGGTTTACCGAAGCACGTGCGTTAGCAAAGTCAGTGGGTAGAGCACCGAAGAATTGACTGTCATTTAGAATAGATAAAGCCGCTGCTCCATTCGCTTCATATCCTTTTACTATCTCAGTGATATTCGCGTTGGGATGAATGATTCCTTTAGAAGGAGACTGTCTTTTAAACTCTGCGATGATGGCTCTGTTGTTTTTAGCCGTGATACAAGCTTTAAAATCAATCGGTGTTCTGTTGTATAATGGAGTATTTCTTAGTTCAGCAATACTCTTTATAGTCTTGCGTTGGGCTACTTCTATTTGTTTATGTGCTTTTATTTGTTCTAATATCTTCATCTCAATTCTTTTAGTATTTCAAACTTCTCTTTTGCCTTTCCTCCTAGTAGTGATTCTTCTGCTCTTGCTTTTGCCTCTAAGATGCTTAGTTCAGGATAGTAAGTATTAATAGCTAATGCACTATTAGCAAGGACTACACTATTCTGAGCAGGAGTACCTTTACCTTTAAGTATTTGCCAGAAGATATAAGCTGACTCTTCTACTGTTTTTCCTCCTTTGATATCTTCTTCACGGATGACAGGACTATTAAAGTAAGAAGCGTCTATTAGTTTCTCTTCTTTGTTATTGATTAGCTTAGCTGATTTAGTCAAGCTACATTCATCATAGCCGTCTAAGGCGTGTATAATGCTATACTGTGTATTCTCCTCTTGTAAGAAGTATTTATACATTCTCAATAACTCTAGGTTAAACAGTCCTACTAATTGTACTTTAGGCTGAGCAGGATTAGTCAATGGGCCAAGCATATTAAAGAATGTCTTCACTCCAAGTGCTTTTCTCATAGGAGCGATTCTCTTCATAGCAGGGTGAAATAGTGGTGCGTGTAGAAAACAGATATTGGCTTCAGCTAATTGTTCTTTTAGCTCTGCTTCTGTGCTTTTAAAATGTATACCCAAGTTCTCCATCACACTTGATGATCCTGAGATAGATGATACACCATAGTTACCATGCTTAGCTACAGGTACACCTGCTCCAGCTGTCACAAAGGATGATAGTGTAGATATATTAAAAGTGTCTTTTCCGTCTCCTCCTGTACCACATAAGTCCATAGGGTTATAGTCGGATAGATCCACCTTATTAGCAAGCTGTAGCATTCCTTCTCGGAAGCCTCTTAGCTCATCTAATATGATGGGTCTCATGATAAATGTAGTCAGTAGAGAAGCCATCTGTGCATCTGTGTACTTATCATTAGCCATGTTGATGACTATCTCTTTGGCTTGTTCTGTAGTAAGTGTTTTATGTTGTATTAAGTGATTTAGTATCTCTTTCATAGCATTAGTTTTTAATCCAATTTTTAATTATCTCTTTCCCATAAGTAGTAAGTATCGACTCTGGGTGAAACTGTACTCCTCTGACATTAAGTGTTCGGTGCTTCACCGCCATGATATGTTGTTGCTCGTCATAGGCTGTTATCGCTAGTTCACTATTACTTTCTTCTATTACCCACGAGTGATAATGTGCGATAGGGGAGTGATCTGGAATAGACTGGAATAGTTCATCAGGTGCAGCGAGCTGCATAGGTGATGATATTCCGTGTAAGGGTGTTTCTAATCTCTTTAATTGGTGGCCATAGTACTCACCTATAGCCTGATGTCCTAGACAGATCCCTAATATGTCTTTATGGTCAGCAGCGTAGGCTATCACGTCCATTAGTTTTCCTGCTTCTGATGGAATACCTGGCCCTGGCGAAAGGATAATCTTATCGTACTGATCTATTTGCTCAAGTTCGATCTTATCATTCTTGATGATATCTATTGTTTCTACTCCTAGTTCTTTTAAGATGTGTATCACATTGTAGATAAAGGAATCATAGTTGTCGATTACTAATACTTTCATAACTTATATGTTTTGGGCTTCACGGATAGCTAGAGTGATAGCACTTAGTTTGTTTTCTATTTCTTTTAATTCTGATAAGTCATCTGACTTGGTCACAATACCACATCCTGCCTGATAGTGTAACTCATTCTGATAACTCAGAGCTGATCGGATAAAGATGGCATGGTTAATTTCTCCATCTAAGGTGATAAAGCCTATCGTACCTCCATAGAACCCTCGACTCTCTGGTTCGTATTGATCTATTAGTTCCATGGCTCTGTGCTTAGGCGCTCCTGATAGTGTCCCTGCAGGGAAGGTGTTGGCGAATACATTAAGGCTATCTTTTTGCATATCTATAGTAGCACTGACTTTAGACACTAGATGGATGACATGAGAGTATTGTTCTACCGTTTTATACTCTTCTACTGTGACCTCTGTTCCTGTGATACTTAGGTCATTTCTAGCCAAGTCTACTAGCATAATGTGTTCTGCATTCTCTTTAGGGTCATTAAGTAACTGCTGTGTTAGTATCTCGTTCTGAGCCTTGTCTTCTGTTTTTCTAAAGGTGCCTGCTATTGGATTGACATACGCTTTATTCTCCTTAACGACTACCTGTGCTTCAGGAGATGAACCGAATATCTTAAATGCTCCATAATCAAAGTAGAATAGGTAAGGAGAAGGATTTATAGAACGAAGTGCTCTATATACATTAAACTCATCTCCGGTAAACTGTTGCTTATACTTACGTGAGAGTACCAGCTGGAATACATCTCCTCTATAGCAGTGTTCTTTTCCTTTTTTTATAATCTCTAGAAACTCCTCGTCTGTATAAGGAGTCTTCGGAGCATCTACCGTTTTGAAAGGGTAGGGAGTAATGCTATTGGTGTTTAGATAGGCATGTATCTTAGTTAATTGGCTTTCTTCTCCTGTAAGTGTGTATTCTACTAAGTGCATTTCATTCTTATAGTGATCATATACTATGATGTACTTAAAGAAGTGGTACTGCATTAATGGAAGGCTGTTATCACTTGGTTTAAACTGTATATCGTGTACTAGTGGGATGCTGTCATAGCTCGTATATCCATAGATACCTGCCTTTAAGTAATCATATTGATTGGCATTTTCTACCTTGATCTCTTTGATAAATAATTGTAACTGATCTAATACATTGATATCTGCTGTAGGATATGTCGTGGTGTTCTCTAAGGTCTGTATTGTAGTCGTATCTGCAGTAACGATATAAGACATCATCGGCTCAAAGCAGATGTAAGAACAACTGTTCTCTCTAGAGTGGTTACTAGAGTTCTCTAATAAGAAGCTATTAGAGAATTTATCTCTTAGTTTGAGGTATATTTCGATAGGAGTGTATAGGTCTCCAAGTATCTTTTTGTGATTGATGTGAAGTTTCATTTCTTGTAATTATTTGATTTTAAAGCAAAAAAAAGCCTGCTAGGGGGTCCTAGCAGGCTTTATCTATATAATATGTGTATATAATTCTATCTATAACTAATCACAACTTAAATACATAGTACGACCAACCGAACCCTGATAGGATTTAGCTAGCCACCACCAATTAGTATTTAAAAATTGTGTATTCATTTTCGTCTTTTGTTATAGGTGCTAAATTATACTTTTTTTTAATATCAAAGTGTTTTTTTTTCAAAAAAGCTGTTTTTCTCTTATTTTTCAGGTGTTTTCAGCTCTTCTAAGATGTTTTTACTCGTAATTAATTCATCTTTGAATATTGTTTCATAATAAAAAATGTCAAAATCTTCTCTTTCATACTCCGGATTAGCTCCTGTATGAGAAGTGACAAAGGCACCTAGTGATGCTGCTGTTTTAATAATCTGAATAGGATCATGCCCGTTCAACTTAGCTGCTAAGAAACCTGCAAGGTAAGAGTCTCCACTACCTACGGTATCTCTAATCACGATATCAACTGCAGGATAGCTATAGAGCATTTCTTTGTTTAAATACAGTCCTCCTTTATCCCCTTTAGAAATGATAATCTCATCACAATCAAAGTGTTTTTGAACAAACTTGATAGCGTCTTCTTCTGTTGTATAGGGTTCTTCTAGATACTCAAGAATCTCTTTTAGTTCGAACTTATTCATCTTTAGTAGATCTGCTTTATGCATGAGTTCTACTACGAACTCTAATTCATAATGAGGAGGTCTAAGATTGACATCATAGACTTTATACTTCGCTACATCTAGCAGTTTATGTAATGTTTCTCTAGTATGAGGAGTTCTACTCGCTAAAGTACCGAATACAAAGGCATCTGACTGCGCTACTAGATCACTATCTTCTTGCTTAAAGTCGATAAAGTCCCAAGCGCTATTCTTTAAAAATTCGTAACTAGCTTCATTGTGATCATCGAATGTAGCGAATACTGTACCTGTCTTTTTGGTAGTATCTGTCTGTATGTAGGAAGTGCATGCACCTACTTCTTTTAGTCTATAAATAATTTTTTGACCAGCGTCATCTGTACCTAATTTGGTAATAATGTGTGAGTCTATTCCCATCTTATGTAGGTGATAAGCTACATTTAAGGGCGCTCCGCCGATCTTCTTATACGTTGGGAAGATGTCCCATAGTATTTCACCAAAACAAACTACTATAGGAGAATGTGTATTATCTGACATAAAGGATAGTTCTTATATATAATTAGACTTTACTAAGTTACAAAAATCTTTGTTGAAGATAAATAACGTTAGTTATATTCTATTTGGTATATGCGTATTGATAAGGTTTTTTAGTTTAAGTAAGAAATGTTGGTTTTAGAAGTTTTAAGTGATGAGGTGGTAGGTAGTAGATGCTTCGGGTAGAGATAGGGTGTGCTTTTGAAAAATGATCTTTAACCCGTGTAGATACTGGTTGTTTCCGAATGGCTTCCGAAGGATTTGGGATGTGTTTATTTTAATAATCTGATAAGTAGTTGTTTAAGTGTTTTTAGATGGTGCAATCTTAGGCAAAAAGAGCAAAGGAGATCAATAAGGGCATAAGGAGGTATTATGAGCCAAATAACTGCAGAAGGGATATAAAAAAACACCTCTAGATGATACTGAGGTGTTTTAAACGCTATTGATAATACATTTTTTTTACTTTATTCTTTATGGATTTCTTTTTATAAAACCTGTACTGAAACTTGATAGTCTCTAACCAAAGTTTTATAAACACATCACGTGAGCTCTTACCAATAAGCTCAGCATAATGGGTAGCCATCTTCTCGATATCTTGAATGTTTGTAGTCAAGTGTGACAAGTTTTTCATTCGATGTGAGAAACTCATCTCTTGGTCAAACTTCATTCTGTTGATATCTACTAGATAAAATTCATGCGAACCATCTTCTCTTACCTTGATTAGAGTATTACCTGGTGAGTGGTCTAAGAAATTAATACCATTCTCATGTAATTTAAAAGAGAATTCAACGAATTCCTCAAGAACTCTCTCCCTGTTAGGACAATCTTGGTTTTGTGCTAGATCCCTATAAGTGATATCTGTATCAATAGATTCTGATATGTAGTATGAGTTTCTTAATGCGCCTTTAGAGACGTATTCAAAATAAGCGATCGAATGTGGAGCATTGATCCCTAAGTTGTTTAATCTTTCGGCGTTTTCAAAAGATCTCAGACCTTTAGATTTACGTATATTTCTGTATACATATCTATTGATGAGATTTGGCTTTTTAAAGGACTTGATAGCAACCTTCTGACCAGTAGATAGCTCTACAAGCTTGATACTATTTCTAGTCCCTTTAGCAATATAAGTATCTATTTCGTCATAGGCTTCAATGATTTCCGTTAGTTCCTTTTTAAGGTTTTGATATTGAGTGTGTATTATCGCATTTACTTTCAACTTCTTCATATAAAAAGTAATTACAATTAAGCACTAAAGATAAAGAATGCTTAGGAAACGAAATTATTAAACTAAAGGAGTTAAATTGTTGTATTTCAGTGTGTTGATTTGTATTTATGTTTGTTTTATGAAGGATTTAGCATTTGTTTTTTTTGTGCTTTTTAACTATTTTAATGCTTATAATGAGATATTGCTAGTGATAAGTTTTATTAAGTCTAGATAATTGTCACAAGTGCTGATTTAGAATAAAATAAACGTGATAAAATGCGAGTTTTTTTAGTTTTTTGAAGTTATACGGAATTAGATAGAAATGTCTTAAAAAGATATGCTTTTTAAAATTAAATGTCTTTTAAATGAAAATTAAACAAAATAATGATCACTTATATTTTAGAGGTTTTCGGTTGTATCACACTGATTGTGATGTGGGTTATAAAAAAAGGTGGCGTTTTATTAATAAAACGCCACCTTTAGGGTAATCTATCGAGTTGTTATTTATTTTGTTCTAATTGAATAGGTTTAAAAGTATCGATGGACATAGACCGATAACGATGTTAATAACGATGGCTGTAACCCCAACGATCTTATAAGTTAACGGTACTTGGATGTGCTCTGTATCTTCTTCTGTAGAAGCGTACATACCAATGATTACTTTTAGATAGTAATAGATACTGATAAATGAGTTAATCACCCCGAAGATAACTAATGCTATAAATCCATTACTTATCGCCTGTGAGAATAAGAAGAACTTACCAAAGAATCCTGCAAAAATAGGTATACCTCCCATAGATAATAACGCTACAGAAAGGATAATAGCAAGAAGAGGATTCTTCTTCGCTAACCCATTGAAGTTAGATATTTGTTCGTTTTCTTTATTCTTTGTCACGATGATTAATACTGTGAATGCTGCTATACCTGCTACAGCATACGCTGATGCATAGTAGAATAGGTTAGCTGATGCTGTACCTAATGCTGTAAGTGCCATCATCATAAATCCAGCATGTGATATACCAGAGTATGCTAATAGACGCTTCATATTATCTTGACGGATAGCCATGATATTACCTACCGTCATCGTTAGAATAGCGATTACTACGATTACGTTGATATATTGACTTGGCATATCTACTAATAAGTACATGCTTAGTCTGTATAGCGTAGCTACAGCAGCTACTTTAACTAATGTACTCATCAATGCTGTCGTAAGACTTGGTGCTCCTTGGTACACGTCTGGTGCCCAGAAGTGGAATGGAACAGCTGCTATCTTAAATAACATACCTATGATAATCATCGTAGTTCCTAGTGCATACCATATCGGTAATGATCCTGCTAGTGCTACTTCTTTTATTTTAACTACGTCAAAAGACCCTGTAGCTCCATAGATTAAAGCAATACCGAATAATACTACTCCTGAAGCGAATGATCCTAAAAGGAAATACTTCATCGCAGCTTCGTTACTCTTAATGTTCTTGCGATCTGTACCACATAAGATGTATAATGTGATAGAAAGGATCTCAAGTCCTAGGAAGAACATAGCCATATTACCAAAGCTTACCATACATATCGCTCCCATTAAAAGGAAAAGTTTTAATGAGATATAGTCTGATATCTTTGAGAATTCTGTTTTATAAAAATCTTTACTTAATGCTACTAAGAAAATAGTTAAGGCTATAAATAAAGATGAAAATGCGGTAGAAAATTTAGTGCTCACAAACATATTGTTATAATATGCTTGCACCACATCAATATTGCATACAGTATATCCCAAGATACCTAGTAATCCTAAAAGTGTCGCAGGAATGACTACTTTGCGCAAATTGATGATTTCTAGTACAAGTACTAAAACCGCTAATACTCCAATTGCTATTAATGTATTCATTTGTTTTATTTTGGAATTAAATTCATCAGTTAAGTACTGACTCCTTACTATTTATTACTTAATATAAGACATTATTTCAACCAAACTAGGTGTGATCAAGTCAGATAATGGCTGTGGGAATATTCCGAAGAATATAACAGCTACTGCTAATACGCCTAAGATCACTACTTCTTTAGTATTTACATCAGCGAATACTTTAGTATTAGTTTCTCCTAACATCGACTTTTGGAACATTCTAAGCATATAGAATGCACCTAAGATAATAGAGGTACCACCGATGATAGCATACCATATATTCACTTGTGATAATCCTAAAAGCAGGTTGAATTCTCCGATGAAACTGAATGTTCCTGGTAATCCTATTGAAGCAAACATTAAGATCATGAATAATGAAGCGAATTTAGGAGCTTGTTGTCTAATACCTCCCATTTCACCAATCATTCTAGTCAGGTAACGTTTGTAAATAATCTCTGCTACGTAGAATAAACCTACGATAACGAATCCGTGTGCTATCATTTGTAAAACAGCTCCTCTTAATCCGTCTAATGTCAATGAATATGCTCCTGCTGCAATAAGACCTACGTGTGCTAATGAAGAATATGCAAAGAATCTTTTGATATTCGATTGTTTTAATGCTACGATAGATCCATATACAACACCGATGATACACAGTACTAAGATAGTAGGCATTACCTCTTTCGCTGCTATAGGAGAGATCGGTAATTGCCAACGGATGATAGAGTATAACCCCATCTTAAGCATGATACCAGCTAATAACATTGTTCCTACAGTAGGCGCTTTCTCATAAGTAGAAGCCTGCCATGTGTGGAATGGGAATACAGGAATCTTAATCGCATAAGCAATGAAGAATGCTAAGAAGATCCAGTACTGTTCTGTAGCTGATAGTTTAGCATTATACAGGTCGATTAGCATAAAGCTACCAGCACGTTGGTATAGATAGATAAATCCAACTAACATGAATAATGAACCTGCAAATGTGTAAATAAAGAACTTAAAGATTGCTTTCTTACGTGCTTCGAAACTGTCATTACCCCATAATAAAGCAATGAAGTAAATAGGTAGTAATGATAACTCCCAGAAGATGTAATACAAGAATCCATCAGATGCTAAGAATGTTCCTGTCATAGCGAATGACATAAACATTACTAATGCATAGAATGCATTAGATTTCTCTATGTGATCTCCTAATGATGATAATATAATCACAGGAGTTAATGCTGTCGTTAATAAAACTAAAGCTAATCCTAAACCATCTGCTTTAAAGGCTAAATGAATATTAGGGTTAGTCATCCATTGCGTTACATATCCTGTGTCAACCCCAGAATTATGTGAACAGATTAGAACTAAAGTTTCTACAAAAGCAACTAGTCCGAATAACAAGGCTACTTTAGCAGCTGATTGTTTACCTACTAAGTAGGTCGCTATAGCTCCGACTAATAACGTTAATAATAATATAGTTACGTTCATCTCTCTAAGTTATCTTGCAATGAATAAATAATATAAAATCAAACAGATTCCGAATACAAAAGCAAATAAGTACAATCCGATATTACCGTTTTGAGCTTTTTTACCTTGTAGAGATAATCCGTCTGCTATCTTTCCTAAACCAAATATAGTTCCTGATAAAGCTACTTCTACTACATCTCTTAAGAATGTAGCTAGTGTGTAGATAGGGTTTACAATTACTTTTTGATAGATTTCATCAATGTAGTATTTGTTGTAAAGTACTTTATGGAAACCAACGATTTGTTCGTCTTCTTGAGGTACTTCATTTTTACTAATGTACTTAGAGTAAGCAAGACCTAGTCCGATTAAGAAACCAATAGTAGCAACCCCCATTAAAACATATTCTAAGGTACCTAGTTCATGACTGTGTTTAGTCACTGTATTTACGATAACAGGTTTAAGATATTCGTTTAACCAAGAGTTTCCATTACCAGGTAAGCTGATAAGTCCACCAACAATAGAAAGTACAGCTAATACTACTAATGGTGTAGTCATAGCAGCAGGGCTTTCGTGTAAGTGGTTCTTTTGTTCTTGAGTTCCTCTAAAGTTCTTTTTGAATGTCAAGAAGAATAGACGGAACATATAGAAAGCTGTCATAATAGACGCTAATGAACCAATAATGTATAATACAGTATTGTGTTTAAACGCTGTTAATAAGATCTCATCTTTAGAGAAGAAACCTGAGAAGAATGGGAATCCTGAGATAGCCAATGTAGCGATTAAGAACGTTAAGTAAGTCACTTTCATGAATGGTTGTAGACCACCCATTTTACGCATATCTTGTTCTCCGCCCATAGCGTGTATAACTGATCCTGATCCAAGGAATAAACAAGCTTTAAAGAAAGCGTGTGTGATTACGTGGAATACAGCAATCTCATAAGCTCCAAAACCAATAGCCATAAACATTAATCCTAACTGAGATACTGTAGAGTAAGCAAGTACTTTTTTGATATCGTTTTGTACAAGACCAATAGTTGCTGCGAATAAAGCAGTAAATGCTCCAACGATAGCGATTATGTTTTGAATATGAGGTACAAGATCAAATACAAAGTTTAATCTAGTGATTAAGAATATACCTGCAGTTACCATCGTAGCAGCGTGGATTAATGCTGATACAGGAGTTGGTCCTGCCATCGCATCTGGTAACCAAGTGTACAAAGGTATCTGTGCACTCTTACCAACTGCTCCAATGAAAAGAGCTAAAGCAGCATATCCAATCCAAGTATTTACTTGGTGGTTAGTTCCGCTTAGAATAGCTTCTTTAATTGTCATATAATCTAACGACTGGAATAAGAATGCTAAAATGAATACCCCTACTAGGAAACCTAAATCTCCTATACGGTTCATGATAAATGCTTTCTTAGCTGCGTCGTTATATGATTGGTTCTTATGCCAGAATCCGATAAGTAAGTATGAACAAAGTCCTACACCTTCCCAACCAATAAATGTGATTAGTAAGTTGCTACCTGTAACTAATAAAATCATGAAGAAGATAAATAAGTTAAGGTAAGCAAAGAACTTTCCATAGTTCTCATCACCTTTCATATAGCTAGTAGAGTACCAGTGTATCAGTGTACCAATACCTGTAACAAATAATAACCATAACAATGAAAGTTGATCTAATAAGAATCCGAAAGAGATATCAAATCTCGTTGTTGACATCCAATTAAATAAGTCAACTTGTATTGGTTCACCTGTACCGTTTACTTGTACAAATGCTATTACTGTAATAATGAATGAAATTAAAACTGCAAGGGTAGCAATCATTCCAGCACTATTACCTAATTTCTTTCCGAAGAAAATATTAACTAGTGACCCTAATAAAGGAGCCAGTAATAAAAGTAAAATTACGTTCGTATCCATGCGGAATTATCCTTTTAAGTTTTTTAATTTATCAATATCAATTGATCCAATATTTCTGTATATCGTTACTAATATCGCTAGTCCTACCGCAACCTCTGCTGCTGCTACCGCCATAGTAAAGAATACGAATACCTGTCCTTGTGCATCTTGATGATATGTAGAAAACGCTACTAATAGCATATTAGCAGAGTTCAACATAATCTCGATACACATAAACATTACAATTGCGTTACGTCTATATAGAATACCAAATACTCCGATGCAGAATAATATGATCGATAAGTAAATGTATCTGTCTATACCAATTATTTCAATTACATTCTCCATAATTATGCTTCTTTATCGGTTTTGTCCTTTTTAGAGATTAGTACTGCACCTATCATAGATAATAATAATAGAACAGCTACCATTTCGAAAGGCATTACGTATTCATTTAATAATACTTTACCTAGTACTTGTACTGATTGGAAGTCTTGTCCATGAGTTGCGTATTGCAATTCATAAGTTTGAGCTCCACGCATAGTAATAGAAAGCAATAATAAACCTACTAAACAGAAAGCTATTGTAGCAACAACTTTAGTGATAAAAGGTTTAGAGACTTCATGGCTTATATTTAAGTTCATTAACATGATTGTAAATAGCATTAAAATCATGATAGCACCAGAGTAAACCATAATATGTACCATTCCTAAGAACTGAGAGTTTAATAGAATGTAGTGACCAGCTATTGAAAAGAAACTAACCACTAACCACAGAGCACTATGGATAGGGTTTTTGCTCAATAGGGTAAGTACTGCACTTCCGAGTGTTATAGTCGAAAGAATATAAAATAATATTTCTACCATGATTAAGCTTGATTCTGTTGTTTAGTATTTTCAATTGCTACATCTAGTGGCATAACTAATTTGTCTTTTCCAAAGATGAAGTTCTCACGAGTAACATCTGCTTTAGCAATTTGTTTAGATGTAGTCAAGTAAATTGCTTGTTTAGGACAAGCCTCTTCACATAAACCACAAAATATACAACGAAGCATATTAATCTCGTATATCTCAGCGTATTTCTCCTCGCGATAAAGATGTGCTTCTTCAGGTTTGCGTTCTGCCGCTTTCATTGAGATCGCTTCTGCAGGACATGATAATGCACATAAACCACAAGCTGTACAACGCTCTCTACCTTCGTCATCACGCATTAGCATATGTCTTCCGCGATATACATCACTGAAAGGTCGTTGTTGTTCTGGATAAGCGATAGTCACTTTTTTCTTAAACATGTGTTTTAAGGTAACCATCATTCCTTTGAAGATAGCTACTAAGTAGATCTTCTCTGTCCAAGTCAGCTTCTTATTAGAAACTTCCTTTTTTCTTCCTGATAATGAATAAGTATTTGTCGACATGCTTAACTTTTTACTAGTAAGATTACAATAGCTGTAATCACTAAATTCAACAATGCTAATGGAATTAATGATTTCCATCCTAAGTTCATCAATTGGTCATAACGGAAACGTGGTAAAGTCCAACGTACCCACATATAAACAAATATGAAGAAACATATTTTAACGAATAGAGCGAAAATACCTATTACGTTTGCAATATTCACTCCCCAGTTTTCTACAGCCCATGACATACCTGGATAGTTATACGCTCCGAAGTATAGTACAGAGATGATAGCTGATGAGATAAATAAGTTTGCATATTCAGCGAAAAGGAAGAATCCCATCTTCATAGAAGAATATTCTGTGTGGAATCCTCCAATTAGTTCTTGCTCACATTCTGCTAAGTCAAAAGGTGCACGATTAGTTTCAGCAAATGAACAAATCAAGAATATTAAAAAACCAACTGGTTGGTAGAATACGTTCCAGTTCATTCCTTGTTGTTGTAATGCTATTTCTCGCATGCTTAATGACTGAGTCATTAATAGTAATGATATTAGTGAAAGTCCCATTGCGATTTCATACGAAATCATTTGAGAAGCAGCACGAATACCACTCATTAAAGAGTATTTATTATTTGATGCCCAAGCTCCAATCATGATACCGTATACTCCTACAGAAAGTACTGCGATGATATATAGTAAGCCAACATTTAAGTCAGCAGCTTGTAATATAATATCTCTTCCAAATAAATGAAACTTATCTCCCCAAGGAATAACAGCACTAGTCATTAATGCTAATGTCATCGCCAGGAAAGGTCCAAACTTAAATAAGAACTTATTTGGTGTATTTGGTTGTGTCTCTTCTTTAGCGAATAGTTTTAAACCATCTGCTAGTGGTTGTAATAAACCTCCTTTACCAGCACGGTTAGGACCTAGACGGTCTTGTATCCAGGCAGCAATTTTACGTTCTGCTAACGTGGCATACATCGCCATAAGCATCGTAACTGCAAACACAACTACAATGATAACTGCCTTATCTATAATAATAGTTTTATCCATACTTATGCCGATTTATTCTTTAGATTCATTATCTGTAAAAGGAATTTCCTTCATACTAATTTTAACGCGGTCTTGATCACGTCCTTCTAAGATATGTTTTTCTGTTTTCATTACTACTTTATCTAATTTCTTAGTGTAGTTGTTTTGATTGATAACAGAGAATTTCTCAAACTTACGTGGTCCTTCAATAACCCAGTCTTTTGTGTCTTTGTGGTCAAAACGACAACTGTTACAGATAAACTCTTCTACTTCGTGGAATTCATCTTTACGAGCTGTTACTCTTTGGATTTCTTCTCCGAACATCCATACTGTTACTTTACCAGAACATGTAGGACAATCTCTATGTGCGTTATAAGGTTTGTTAAACCAAACACGTGATTTAAAGCGGAATGTTTTATCTGTTAATGCTCCTACAGGGCATACATCTATCATATTTCCAGAGAACTCATTATCAATTGCAGCTGATATATATGTTGATATTTGTGCGTGATCACCACGTCCACATACACCGTGTACTCGTGCATCTGTTAGTTGTTCTGCTGTCTTAACACATCTATAGCAAAGGATACAACGATTCATGTGAAGTTGAATATTGTCTCCGATATTTTCAGGAGCGAATGTTCTTTTTTCTTCTTTGAAGCGTTTCTGACCTTTACCATGGTCGAAAGCTAGGTTTTGTAAATCACATTCACCTGCTTGGTCACATACAGGACAGTCAAGAGGGTGGTTGATTAATAAGAATTCAGTAACTGCTTTACGTGCTTCTAGTACTCTTGGAGAAGAAATACTTTTTACCTCCATACCGTCCATAACTCCTGTTTTACAAGAAGCCATTAACTTAGGCATAGGACGTGGATCTGCTTCACTACCTTTAGATACTTCCACTAAACATGCTCTACATTTTCCTCCTGTACCTTCTAGTTTTGAATAATAGCACATTGCAGGAGGTACTGATTCGCCTCCTATCATTCTTGCTGCTTGTAGAATGGATGTCCCTGGTTCTACTTCTATTTCATGTCCGTCTATAGTAACTTTCATAAACTGTGCTTTGTTTAAGCTGAATATTTAGTCAGCGTATATTATTTATTGATCAAGTGTTTTACTGTTGAGAAAGGCTCATTCACATAGTGATTTCTATCTTTAACTTTCTCTGGATATAAAACGTGATATTCAAACTCTTCTCTAAAATGTCTTATGGCTGCAGCTACTGGCCATGCAGCAGCATCTCCTAAAGGACAAATAGTGTTTCCTTCAATATTGCTCTGGATGCTCCATAATAAATCGATGTCATCCATAGTTCCGTTACCTGTCTCTATACGGTGCAATACTTTTTCAAGCCACCCTGTACCTTCACGACATGGAGAACATTGTCCACAACTTTCATGAGCATAGAACCGAGCGAAGTTCCAAGTGTTTCTAACGATACAAGCTGTATCATTATAAACGATGAATCCTCCAGAACCCAACATAGATCCTGTTTCGAATCCTCCATCAGATAACGATTCATACGTCATTAGACGATCTTCACCATTAGCTGTTTTATAGATTAAATGCGCTGGTAAGATTGGTACTGAAGATCCCCCAGGAACTAATGCCTTGATAGGACGATCATCTATCATACCACCACAGTATTCTTCTGAGTTAATAAATTCATGAACAGTGATACCCATTTCGATTTCGTATACTCCAGGTTTTTTGATGTGTCCTGAAGCAGAAATAAGTTTTGTACCAGCTGATCTCCCTAATCCTAATTTAGAATACGCTTCTCCAGAGTTGTTTACAATCCATGGAACGTTAGCGATAGACTCTACGTTATTTACCACTGTAGGATTACCCCATAGTCCACTTACAGCAGGGAATGGTGGTTTGATACGAGGATTACCTCTTTTACCTTCTAGTGATTCGATAAGAGCAGTTTCTTCTCCACAGATATAGGCTCCTGCACCACAGTGTACGTGTAGATCTAATGAATAGTCTGACCCTAAGATATTTTTACCAAGCCATCCAGCAGCATAAGCTTCTTTTATAGCTCTTTCTAGTATTTTAAAAACCCACATATATTCTCCACGAATATAGATGTAAGATAGGTTAGCCCCTAAAGCGAAACTTGATGTAATCATTCCTTCTATTAACAAGTGAGGAATATGTTCCATTAAGTAACGGTCTTTAAAAGTACCTGGTTCAGATTCATCCGCATTACAAACTAAGTGTCTTGGTTTGCCTGACTTTTTATCGATGAAACTCCATTTTAATCCTACTGGGAATCCAGCACCTCCACGACCTCTTAAACCAGAAGCTTTTACTTCTTCCGTGATTTCATCAGGAGTCATAGATTTTATAGCTTTCTCTACAGAAGCATAACCACCATTTTGACGGTATACTTCATAAGACTTAATCCCTGGGATATTGATTTTATCTAATAATATTTTTGTTGCCATATTACTATTTGTCGTGAAGAATTACTTTACCAGCTTTACAATCTTCTATGATTTGATCTATTTTTTCTTTTGTCAAGTGTTCTTTATAGAAATCTCCTAATTGCATCATTGGAGCATATCCACAAGCACCTAAACATTGAACACCTGCTATAGAGAACATTCCATCAGGAGTTGTTTCTCCTGGTTTTATGCCTAGCTTTTCACAAGCGTATTCCATCATATCATCAGCACCTCTAATTCCACAACAAGATGTTAAGCAGAATTCGAACATATACTTACCTACCGGTTTTTGGTTGTACATTGTATAGAATGTAACTACCTCGTATACTTCGATAGGAGTTATGTTTAGCATTTCAGCGACTTTGTCCATTAGTTCTGCACTTAACCAGTTGTCATGAGCATCTTGTACCTCATGTAAGACTGGTAATAGCGCTGATTTTCTTTTATCAGCAGGGTAGTGGCTAATCAACTCATCAATGCGTTGTTGCAACTCTGGTGTGATATTTATGTTTTGTTTGTATTTTTTAACTTCCATAATCTTAAGCGTCTAATTCTCCTGCGATAATATTTAAACTTGACAGTGTAATAATTGCATCTGATAACATACCTCCTCTTACGATGTCATTATATGCTTGATAGATGATAAAACAAGGTCTTCTAAAGTGTAAACGATAAGGAGTTCTACTACCATCAGTGATTAAGTAGAAACCTAATTCTCCATTACCACCTTCTACAGGATTGTATAGTTCTGTAACTGGTACAGGTACTTCTCCCATGATTATTTTAAAGTGGTAGATAAGTGCTTCCATATTAGTATAAACATCTTCTTTTGGAGGAAGGTAATAATCTGGTACATCTGCATGGTATGGACCTTCAGGCATTTTGTCTAATGCTTGTCTGATGATTTTTAAACTTTCCCATACTTCAGCATTACGAACGCAGAATCTGTCGTAACAGTCACCACTTGTACCAACTGGAATATCAAAGTCAAAGTCTTCGTAAGAGCAATATGGTGAAGCAATACGTACGTCATAGTCAACTCCTGCCGCTCTTAAGTTAGGACCTGTGAATCCGAAGTTAATAGCTTCTTCAGCAGAGATTCCACCTACACCTATTGTTCTGTCCATAAAGATTCTGTTACGCGTAAGTAACCCTTCAAATTCAGACCAGATTGCAGGGAATTCTCTTAAGAATTCTTCGATTAGTTGGAATACCTTTGGAGACCACTCTCTCTCAAATCCTCCGATTCTTCCCATATTAGTAGTTAAACGTGCACCACTAATTTCTTCGAATATTTCGTATATTTTTTCTCTGTACTGGAATACATATAAGAACCCTGTAAGAGCTCCTGTATCTACACCCATTACTGAGCTACAGATAATGTGGTCAGCTATACGAGCCAATTCCATTACGATAACTCTTAAATATTGAACTCTTTTAGGGATTTCAATACCTAATGCTTTTTCTACAGTTAACCACCAAGCAGTATTGTTGATTGGTGAAGAACAATAGTTTAAACGATCTGTTAATACGTTGATTTGATAAAAAGGTCTGTTCTCAGCTATTTTCTCAAATGCTCTATGTATATATCCTACTGTTCCTTCTCCATCTAGTACTTTCTCTCCATCTAGTAAGATGATATTCTGAAAGATACCATGTGTAGCAGGGTGTGTAGGTCCTAAGTTTAATATCTGTAATTCTGTCCCGTCTTCTTGAAATTTCTCTTCAATAAGTTTAGCATATCGTTGCTCAGGAGGTAATAATAAATCTGACATAGTCTCGTTCCTTTAAGTATTAAGAATTATGAACCGTTCTACCAAAGAATCTATCATCTTTGTCTGTTCTACCTGCATCTTCCATTGGGAACTCTTTTCTTAATGGGAAAGATTCCATCTGGTCCATATTTAATATTCTCTTCAATTGAGGATGATTCTTAAAGATAATTCCATAAAAATCATACGTTTCTCTTTCTTGCCAGTTTGCACTTTTAAACAAATCTGTAGCAGACTCTACAACTGGGTTTTTGATATCTAAGAAGGTTTTAAAACGAACTCTAATATTATCTGTCCAGTTGTGCATGTGGTATACCACCGCTAATTGACGTTCCGAAGGTAAGTCAGCATAATGAACTCCACAAACATCTGTAAGGAAGTTAAAGTTCATCTCACTATCTTCTTTTAAAAACTTAAGAACATCATGTGAAGCATTAGTTGCAACTTCAAAAGACAACATTCCATGTTGTTCATGAAATTCACTAACTGACATACCAAATGTTTCAATTAGCCTTTTTTGTAATGTAGTATTATCTAATGCCATACTATTTGTTTATGTTGTAAGAATTTAATAATTCATCATATTCTTTCGTACCTCTGCGATTAACAGATTCAGATTTTACAATTTCTTGTAGTCTTAGTACACCATCTAGAATTTGTTCTGGTCTAGGAGGGCACCCTGGTACATAAACGTCTACTGGGATTACTTTATCTATTCCCTGTAGTACAGAGTAAGTATCAAAAATCCCGCCAGAACAAGCACAAGCTCCAACAGCAATAACCCATTTTGGTTCAGCCATCTGTTCATATACTTGTCTTAAGATTGGAGCCATTTTTTTAGAAATAGTTCCCATAACCATTAGCATATCTGCTTGTCTAGGAGAGAAACTCATACGCTCAGAACCAAAACGAGCTACGTCATACGTAGCTGCCATTGTTGCCATGAATTCAATTCCACAACAAGAAGTTGCGAAAGGTAGAGGCCACATTGAATTAGCACGTGCTAATCCAACTACTGAACTTAATTTAGTAGCAAAGAATCCTTCTCCTACATATCCTTCCGGAGCTTCTACTGTATTATATTTTTTATCGCTCATCTCTATCTATTTTATTAATCCCACTCTAGTCCTTTTTTCTTGAATTCATATAGTAATCCGATTATGATTAGGAATAAGAAAATTCCCATTTTCATTAAACCGTCCCAACCGAACTCTTGGAAGTTAACTGCCCAAGGGTATAAGAAGATTACCTCTACATCAAATAATACGAATAGTATTGCTACAAGGAAGTATTTTACATTGAATGGGATACGTGCACTACCTAGTGACTCTAATCCACATTCCCATGTACTGTCTTTAATTTTAGAAGATTTTTTGGGACCTAATTTACTAGAAACCCAAATTGTCATGGATACAAACCCAGCAGCTAGTGCTATTTGCATTAAGATTGGGATGAAATCAAGTTGACTTGCCTGCATATCTAAAGTATTTATATTAATACAACATACAAATATACATTCGAGTTCTCGTTTTACAAAGCTTTGGTACTCTAGGTGTTGCCTAGTTTGACTCTAATGCCTTAATATGTATTTAGATTAATTATAAATAGAAGGCAAGGTAATAAAAAAAGCTATCCATTTTTGAAATGAATAGCTTCTTCGTAATTGAAAATTTATATTGTAAAAAATTAATTTCCTATCACTTCTACATCTACAGCGATTAAACCTTTTTTACCTTTTTCTTCAGTATAAGAAACGCGGTCACCTTGGTTAATGCTTTTAGTTTTTAAACCTGTGATGTGAACAAAAATGTCTTGTTTAGTAGCTTCATTTGTGATAAAGCCAAATCCTTTGTCTTCATTGAAGAACTTAATTACGCCTGTATGCATTGTATTGAAATAAATAAAATTATGTTCAAATATAATGTTTGTTTCGAACTAAGTTTAGTTTTTTTTGATTTTTTTTAAAAAATTAATGTTTATTTAATTGATGAGGAGATTTTTATTTTTAATTCTATAATAGATTTCGAATAGTTTGTGTTACTTCCAGCGCAATTTGCTTTTTGTGGTAGTAGGGGAGAGTGCTATTAAAAACAAAAAGGGCTATTCGATTAAGAATAGCCCTTTGAGATATCTGATATAGATTAATCCTCTAAAGGTTTCATTGTGAAACTTTCCATAAATGCGGTTGTATAGTTACCAGCGATATAGTTTGGATCATCCATTAATTGTCTATGGAATGGAATAGTCGTTTTGATTCCTTCGATTACGAATTCGTCTAATGCTCTTCTCATCTTGTTAATTGCCTCTTCTCTTGTTTGAGCAGTTGTAATTAACTTAGCGATCATAGAGTCATAGTTCGGAGGAATAGAGTATCCAGAGTACACGTGAGTGTCTAGACGTACACCGTGTCCACCAGGTGTGTGAAGAGTTGTAATCTTCCCTGGAGATGGGCGGAAGTCATTGAATGGATCCTCTGCATTGATACGACATTCTATTGAGTGCATTTTAGGCAAGTAGTTTTTACCTGAAATTGGTGTGCCTGCTGCAACTAAAATTTGCTCTCTGATTAAGTCATAATCGATTACTTGTTCAGTGATAGGGTGTTCTACTTGGATACGAGTATTCATTTCCATGAAGTAGAAGTTTCTGTCTCTGTCTACTAAGAATTCGATAGTACCAGCACCTTCATATTTAATGAATTCCGCAGCTTTTACAGCAGCTTCACCCATTTTGTGTCTCAATTCATCTGTCATGAATGGAGAAGGTGTTTCTTCTGTTAGTTTTTGGTGACGTCTTTGGATAGAACAGTCACGCTCAGAAAGGTGACATGCTTTACCATAAGAGTCTCCTACTACTTGGATCTCGATGTGACGTGGGTCAAGGATTAGTTTCTCCATGTACATACCATCGTTACCGAAAGCTGCAGAAGCTTCTTGACGAGCACTTTCCCATGCTCTGTCTAGCTCTTCTTCTTTGAAGATTTCACGCATACCTTTACCACCACCACCAGCAGTAGCTTTCATCATTACTGGGTAACCGATAGCTTTAGCTGTTTTTTTGGCGTGTTCTAATGATTCTAATAATCCGTCAGAACCAGGTACAGTAGGTACTCCAGCTAATTTCATTGTTTCCTTAGCTGTAGCTTTATCTCCCATTTTTTCAATCATCTCTGGTCCAGCACCGATGAACTTCACACCGTGCTCTTGACAGATTTTAGAAAATTTAGCGTTTTCTGATAAGAAACCGTAACCAGGGTGTATAGCATCTGCGTTTGTAATTTCAGCAGCAGCTATTATGTTTGAAATCTTTAAATACGATAAGTTACTTGGAGCAGGTCCAATACAAACAGCTTCATCCGCAAAACGAACGTGTAAACTATCTGCATCCGCAGTAGAGTAAACTGCTACAGTTTTAATGCCCATTTCTTTACATGTTCTGATAACACGTAAGGCAATTTCACCTCTATTAGCGATTAATATTTTTTTAAACATCTCTTGAAACTTTAATTTAACTTTAGTGAGTTTACTTCGTTAGAAAGTAAAAATTGGTGTGTTATAAATTTCTTAAGATGGATCAACTAAGAATAATGGTTGATCAAATTCTACTGGAGAAGCATCGTCAACTAATACTTTAACGATTTTACCAGAAATTTCAGATTCGATTTCGTTGAATAATTTCATTGCTTCAATTACACATACTACATCTCCTGCTTTAATAGTTTTTCCTACTTCAGCAAATGGTTCTTTGTCTGGAGCTGGTTTTCTATAGAATGTTCCAATGATTGGAGATTTTACAGTGATGTATTTAGAATCTTCGTTAGCTGCAGTTTCAGTTGCAGCAGCAGCTGGTGCAGCTGGAGTTGCAGCTTGTTGAGCAACAGGAGTTTGAGATAAAGCAGAAGCTACTGGTACTTGTTGGATGTAAGTAGTTTCAGTATTACCTGTTTCAGTTGTTTTAATGGTGATTTTAAAATCATCCATTTCTAATTTTACTTCTGTAGCTCCTGATTTTGCTACAAATTTAATTAAGTTTTGAATCTCTTTAATGTCCATACCTAATGTATTGGTTAGTTGTTTTTATTTCGCTGTGTACGCCCACTTTAAGTACATTGCACCCCACGTGAAACCACCTCCAAAAGTAGCAAAAATAATATTATCACCCTTTTTAAGTTGTTTTTCATAATCGCAAAGTAGTAATGGTAAAGTGGCAGACGTTGTATTTCCGTATCTTTCGATATTCATTAATACCTTTGAGTCATCTAAGCCCATTCTGTGAGCTGTAGCATCAATGATTCGTTTGTTCGCTTGGTGTGCAGCTAACCAAGTCACATCTTCATGAGAAAGATTGTTTCGTTGCATAACTTTTTCACTCACATCAGCCATGTTTGATACAGCATATTTAAATACTGTTTTTCCATCTTGGAATACATAGTGTTGTTTGTTTGCAACAGTTTCTGCACTTGCAGGTAAGATAGATCCACCTGCTTCGATTTTTAAGAACTCACGGCCAACAGCGTCGCTTCTTAAGTATTCATCCTGTACTCCATAGCCTTCTGTGTTAGGCTCGAATAATACTGCTCCAGCAGCATCTCCGAAGATAATACAAGTTGCACGATCTGTATAATCGATGATTGAAGACATCTTATCTGATCCAATCAACAATACTTTTTTATATCTACCTGATTCGATATATGCAGAAGCTACTGACATACCATATAAAAAGCTAGAACAAGCTGCTTGTAAATCAAATGAAAATGCATTCGTTGCTCCAATTTTTGTCGCAACATAAACTCCTGTAGAAGCTACAGGCATATCAGGTGTCGCTGTCGATAGGATTATACAATCGATATCTTTAGGGTCTGTGCCTGATTTGCTTAATAAATCTTCTGCGGCTTTGATAGCCATATAAGAAGCTCCTTCACCAGGTTCTTTAAGAATTCTTCTTTCTTTAATTCCTGTACGGCTAGTTATCCATTCGTCGTTTGTATCTACCATCGTCTCTAAGTCCGTATTGGTTAACTTAGTTTCTGGTAGGTAGCATCCGATCGCTGTAATGGCTGCGTGTATTTTTGTCATATGGTGTTGCTTTACTTTATAAAAACATTCCAAAAAGAAGCGAAAATTACAAAAAAAAAACGAATTAACGGTTCTTTGGAGGCGTAAAGTACGTTTTTTGGGCTATATACCAAAAAAAAACTCTCACACATTGTGAGAGTTAATTTGTACTTTGTCTAAAGTTATGCCTCTACTTCAGCTGTTTTGTCGATTACAACTTGCCCTCTGTAGTACATTTTTCCTTCATGCCAGTAAGCTCTGTGATATAAGTGAGCTTCTCCTGTTACAGGACATGTAGCGATTGTTGGAGCTACAGCTTTGTAATGAGTTCTTCTCTTATCTCTTCTTGTTTTCGAGGTTTTTCTCTTAGGATGTGCCATTTTACTATATTATTTATCCGTTAATAGTTTCTTTAATTCTGCCCATCTAGGGTCAATATCTTTATTTGTATTTTCTTCTTCCTCTTCTACATCATCATCTTCTAGGTCGTCTATTAAGTCGAAGATTTCGTCATCTTCATCATCGAATAGACTGTCAAATTCGTCTTCATCTTCTTCATTAACGTAACCTAAGTAATCTAATGCTGCAGAATCTAATGTCCCATCTTTTACTCCAGGATGAACCCTTTTTTGAGGTATAGCTAGAACGATCATTTCATATATATATTGAGCTACATTTATTTGAAGTTCAGTATATGGGATGATTAATATCTCATCGTGATCATCATTAAATGAATCTCCAAATTTAACTACCAAATCAATTTCACTCTCTACTGGCATGTCAAAATCTTGGTTTGTCACATCACAAGGTACATTTGCTATACCTTTTGCAGTGAAGTGTAACTCAAATAGATTAATTTTCTTGTCTAAAAGAACGTTTATGTCAGCATTAATATGATTGAAATCACTGTAGTTGTAGTTTTCGAAAAAACGGTCATCTACCTTAAAATCAAACGAATGCTTTCCGTTTTTTAATCCTGTAAAAGGTATTAAAAAGTCTTTTTCAATATTCATGGAATACATGATTTGAGCGTGCAAAGATAAAAAATTATTATAATTACAAGCTAGTTATCAAATTTTTTTGTGCTAAAATCTTTTTCTTGAGGCTGTAAAGGGTTTGCTGCTGCTTCGATATTTCTACTTCTATTGTTATAAATATCAATAGCTAGATATAGCGCTTCTTTAAAAGAAGTTTCGTCTGCAATGCCTTTTCCAGCTATTTCATAAGCAGTTCCGTGGTCTGGAGATGTTCTAATCTTGTCTAGACCAGCAGTATAGTTCACACCATGACCGAAAGAAAGTGCTTTGAAAGGGGCTAAACCTTGATCGTGGTAGCACGCTATCACTGCATCAAAGTGTTTGTGTGTTCCTGATCCGAAAAAACCATCTGCAGGAAATGGGCCTGAAATTAGAATGCCTTCATCATTAAGTTTTTCTACTGTCGGTTTTATGATTGTTAATTCTTCATTACCTATAACACCGCCGTCACCAGCGTGTGGGTTTAATCCTAAGATAGCAATGCGTGGTTTAAATATATTGAAATCTTGAATTAACGTATTGTTTATCGTTTTTACTTTTTGTTCGATTAATTCAGGAGTGATTGCTTTCGCTACATCTTGTATTGGTAAATGATCTGTTAATAACCCTATTTTTAGATCTTCACTTACTAGTAGCATAAGAGCCTGTCCATCTAACTGTTCATTTAAATAATCAGTGTGTCCAGGGTACTTAAACTCGTCGTCTACGCTATTATATTTATTGATAGGAGCTGTTATAAGTACATCTATCTCTCCATTTTTTAAAGCTTCTGTTGCTGCAACAAATGATTTTATAGCATATTTTCCAACGATAGGGTCGTTTTTACCAAATGAAATATTAACGTTTTCCTTCCATAGGTTTAATACGTTTAATCTATTTGGAACGATTTGACTTAAACTATCTATTCCTTGTATCGCAGTATTATTATCAATCGTTTTTTTTATATATGATAGTGGCTTTGAATTTCCGAATATAACAGGAGTGCAGATTTCTAGCATTCTACTGTCTTCGAAACATTTGAGTATAACTTCACTGCCTATTCCATTTAGGTCCCCGATAGAGATACCTACTTTTATAATTTCTTCTTTGTGGCTCATAGTTTCGTTTAAATTATTCCTACTTTTGAAAGCAAATTTAATAAAATAAATGGAGTTATGTTTACAGGAATAGTTGAAAACATCGGAAATATCAAAAGAATAGAAAAAGAGCAAGAAAACTTACATATCACAGTAGAATCTGCATTTGTTAGTGAGTTACAGATCGATCAGAGCGTTTTACATAACGGTATCTGTTTGACAGTAGTAGCACTGGCAGATGGTGAATATACTGTTACTGCTATTAAAGAAACGATAGATGTGACAAGTATAGGGCAGTGGCAAGTAGGGCAGGAGCTAAATCTAGAAAGAGCTATGCTGATGAATGGTCGCTTAGATGGGCATATCGTACAGGGACACGTAGATCATATCGCTACCTGTGTGAGTATCGAAGAAGTGGGAGGTAGTACATATTTTGGGTTTGAATATAAAAAGACGTCACAGCATGTGACGATAGAGAAAGGGTCTATTACTATAGATGGCACGAGTCTGACTGTTGTAGACTCTGGTATCAATACTTTTAAAGTTGCGATTATTCCATATACTTTAGAGCATACTATTTTTAAACATTATCAAGTCGGAACCGTGGTTAATCTTGAGTTTGATGTTGTTGGGAAGTATGTTGCTAAGTTGGTGCAATTGAGAAGTTTGTAGTAAATATTTAGTATTTTTATGGGACTATTGGTGTAAAAGACTTTACTTTGCACCTGAAAAAAAAGTATATGAAGTTTAATTCGCAAAATAGTAATTTTGCTGCGATGACGGATGAAGAGTTAGTACAATTCATTGTTCATAGTAGCAATACTAACTTATTTGGGATACTTTATGATCGGTACGCACAGAAAGTTTATGCGAAGTGTATTGGTTTTGCTGAGTCTAGGGATGTAGCAGAAGACCTTACACAAGATATTTTTGTGAAGTTGTATTTAAACCTGAAGAACTTTAGAGGTGATTCTAAATTTTCTACGTGGTTGTATTCTTTTGCGTATAATCATTGTGTTAATTATTCCAGGTTAGTTCTTAAGAAGAAGAGAAATGAAGAAACATTGGATGATGAGAATCAATACGCATTATCTGTAGAAGACGAGATTTCGGATGAGGAGATATTCTCATTGAGTGTCGATAGGTTACAAGAGTCATTAGTAAGGTTGGATCCGGAGGACAAGATTGTTTTGTTGATGAAATATCAGGATGACAAGTCTATTAAGGAGATTTCCACCCTGTTGGATTTAGGAGAGAGTGCGGTGAAAATGCGACTCCACAGGGCTAAGAAAAAAATTGTTGAAATTTATAACTCGTTGTAATTATGGATAATCCGTTTAAAAAAATTCTTCAGGACGAAAAATTACCAGATTACTTAAAAGATAGGGTAATAGATAATCTCAACTTTATTAAGTTATCACTAGATGTGTCAGAACTTTATACTGTTAAGGTTCCTCAGGCATTAGGTAGCCTGATAGGAGAAAAAGATGTGAAAAAAGAAAATGAAATAATCAATAAAATTAAAAATAGTAAGGATGATGGAACGTTATAACTTTGAGTATCCTAGTCAAATGATTAACTCTGTAATGAGCTCGTTATTACAAGGATTGATAGGATTTGTTTTTTTAGTAGGCTATATTTTAATTTCTTGGTTAATAATTAAGGTATGTTCTTATGTCTTAAAGAAGCTGTTTAAGGTTATTCGCTTAGAGAAAATACAAAATCTATTAAGCGAAAATGACTTTTTGAATAAGGTGAATATTAAGATCAGTGTGTCTGATATCTTAATATTCTTTGTAAAGGTGTTTTTAATCTTCTTAATGGTAGTAGTAGGAGCTGAGTTATTTGGTCTAGCTATTGTCTCTCGAGAGATTGGAAACCTGATGTTGTATATTCCTAAAGTGTTTGTAGCACTACTGATCTTCGTAGGAGGATTGTATTTTGCTACATGGGTAAAGAAAGCTATTGTGGAAGTGCTAAAGGCTGTTGACTTTAGTGGAGCACGTATGATAGGTAATATATTATTCTATCTAATCTTGGTTTTTGTGTTTATTACTACATTGAATCAGATGGGTATAAACACAGATATTATTACTAATAATATCTCTATTATCGTAGGGGCTATCCTATTGACTGTAGCTTTATCATTAGGATTAGGGGCTAAAGATGTTGTGACTAGATTATTGTTCTCTTTTTACGCTCGTAAGAATCTAGAGTTAGGACAGCTAGTGCGTATCGATGGTCTAGAAGGATATGTGATCTCTATAGATAATATCTACCTATGTCTGTTAGTAGAAGGGAAGAAACACTATCTACCGATAGCTAAAGTATCAGAAAGTCATATCGAGATAATAAAATAGATTATTTATATAGCAGTAGCTATTAGCATATAATAAAAGGCGAATGTTCTCATGATATTCGCCTTTTTTAGTATTAGTATCTTGGATTAAGAGTTGTTCTCTAAGGTTACAGTTGTTGAATAAGGCTGTTTTTTTATTTTCTTTCCGCTCTTTTTGACTAGATATGGAGTTTATGACTTTGGTTGCTCTTTTTGTTTTATTATGAAGGACTGAGTTTTTTACAGAGTATTGATTTATAGAGGTATATTGTGTTTGGGCTTGGGGTTCTTCGGGTATTCTAGGGGTTTTCTTCGAGTTTGCTTGCCCAGAGAGGGGTTTTCTCGAAGAAATGTGCAAGGATAGTCGAAGGAATCTGCTAGGAACTAAAAGCAAAGAAGAGAGTAAATGAATAAAATAGGAGAAATAAAAAAGCTGATTGCGAATAGCAATCAGCTTTTTATATTATATAAGGATAGTACTTAGTCTATCTTGATAGTCAATACTGAGATAGGTGAGTGATTTACTAAATCTTCACTGATACTTCCGTTGAAGAAATGAGCTAACCCTGTACGTCCGTGTGTAGCGATCGTGATTAGGTCTGCATTCGTTTTCTTAGAGAAGTTAAGGATTCCTTTTTCTACTGTTAGATCATTATAGATAGATAAGTCGTATTCTGTATCTGTGATGTCTTCTAAGAAGTCTTCTAATACTTGTTCTGCTACATGAGTAGGTTTAAAGCTATTAGGGGTGTTTACCATCAGTAGGTGTAATTTCGTGTCGAACATCTGGTGTAGACGTAGAATCTTTTTAAAAGGTTCTTTCATATTATCAGTAAAGTCAGAAGCGAATACAAGATCATTCACGTTGAAGTCATCCCCTTCTCCTTTAATTACTAATACAGGTGCGTCAGATGTTCTTACTACTTTCTGAGTATTAGAACCTACGAAGTATTCTTTCGCTCCGCTCGCTCCATGAGATCCCATTACGATAAGGTCTGCTTTATTCGTCTCTGCTGTCTTAGTCACGCCATAAGCCGTTCTGTCTAGGATAAGACTAGTAGATACCTTAATGCCTTCGAATAGGTCAGATAGGGCTAATTCTCTAAGTTTCTCTTCAGCAGCGTTCTTGAAGAACATTACTTCAGGAGCAGGAGTACCTTTATTGATACTATCATTTCCTTGTTGTGGCAAGTCCAAGATGTGTAATAGTAGTATTTCTGCATCTCCTTTTTTAGCTATACAAGCAGCTACCTTGATAGCGTTATAAGCTTGCGTAGAAAAATCTGTTGGGACTAGTATTTTTTTCATAGTGATATTTGTTGTTTTATTTCGATTTAATTACATGATTTAAAGTTAAGAATATAATTATCAATAGGCAAAAGTTTTATTTGTAATAAAAAAATTAATATCTTTGCACAGTTATTTATTAAAAAAGTTAAATAATGAGGGGACAAAGTAGTCCCCTCTTTTTATAGCATATGACATTAAAAAGTAAAGTACAAGAATTAATAGATAAGGCTTTAGAAGAGCATACATCTATATTTATTATAGATTTTACGGTGTCTGCTGACAATAAAATCACTCTAACTATAGATGGTGATGAAGGTGTGACATTACAAGATTGTATAAATTTTAGTAGAGCTATAGAGCATAATTTAGATAGAGAAGAGCAGGATTTCTCACTAGAGGTAGCATCAGCAGGTGCAACAGCACCTCTAAAACTATTACGTCAATACCATAAGAACATTGGTAGAAAGCTGAAAGTAGTGACGCTAGATCAAGAGAAATATGAGGCTACTCTAGAGAATGTGATCGATAACCAGATTGTCCTAACATGGAAGGCTAGAGAGCCTAAACCTGTTGGAAAAGGGAAGGTGACAGTAGAGAAAGAAGCTGTGATTCCTTTTGAGAATATTAAAGAAGCGAATGTTATAATTTCATTTTAAAATAAAAAAAGCACATGGAGAATAGAGATTTAGTAGATTCATTCTCAGAATTTAAAGACGAAAAAGATATTGAGCGTGTAACGCTGATGGCCATCTTAGAAGATGTATTTAGAAATGCATTGAAAAAAAGATTTGGTAACGATGATAACTTTGATATCATTGTTAACCCAGATAAAGGAGATTGTCAGATATTCAGAAACCGTGTAGTAGTAAATGATGGGGAAGTAGAGAATGATAACTATGAAATTTCATTATCTCAAGCACGCAAGATCGAACCAGATTTTGAAGTAGGAGAAGAAGTTTCAGAAGAGGTTAAATTAGAGGAGTTAGGAAGACGTGCTATTTTAGCATTGCGCCAAAACTTAAACTCTAAAGTGACTGAGCACGATAATACTACTTTATACAAACAGTTCAAAGATATTATTGGAGAAGTTTATTCAGCAGAAGTGCACCACATCCGTCCAAAAGTTGTAATTTTGATGGATGAGGAAGGAAATGAAATCGTTTTACCAAAAGATAAACAGATTCCATCTGACTTCTTTAGAAAAGGTGATACTGTAAAAGGAATCATCGAAGCAGTAGAATTAAAAGGATCTAAACCTCAAATCATCATGTCTAGAACTGCTACTGAGTTCTTAGAAAGATTATTTGAGCAAGAAATTCCTGAGATCGCTGATGGACATATCACGATTAAGAAAGTGGTACGTATCCCTGGAGAAAAAGCAAAAGTGGCAGTAGATACTTTTGATGATCGTATCGATCCAGTAGGAGCGTGTGTAGGTATGAAAGGATCTCGTATCCATGGTATCGTTCGCGAATTAGGAAATGAGAATATAGACGTAATTAATTTTACTAATAATACAGAATTATTCGTTAAGCGTGCCTTAGCACCTGCTAACGTAAATAAAGTAGTTCTGAATGAAGAGACTAAAAAAGCAAATGTTTATTTAGCTCTAGAAGAGGTATCACGTGCGATAGGACGTGGTGGACAAAACATCAAATTAGCTGGTATGTTAACTGGATATGATATTGATGTTATGCGTGAATTAAACCCAGAAGACGATGACGTAGAATTAAAAGAGTTCAAAGACGAAATCGATGAGTGGGTAATTGAAGAATTTGCAAGAATCGGTTTAGATACGGCTAAGAGCGTTTTAAGCCTAAGTGTTGAAGAGTTAATGAAACGTACTGATCTTGAAGATGAAACAATTGAGAATGTACTTAGAATCTTGAAAGAAGAATTCGAGGATTAATTACAAGTTAACAACACAACACATTTAATACACTAAAAGGATAATATGTCTGAAGAAAGAGCAATAAGAATTAATAAAGTTTTAAGGGAATTGAATATTTCTCTCGATAGAGCCGTTGACTTTTTAAAAGGAAAAGGTTTCGATATCGACGCAACACCTAATGCTAAAATTTCTGATCAAGAATATAGTGTTTTGTGTAAACAATTTTCTGCTGATAAAGGTAAGAAAGAGGCATCTATTGAAGTAAGTGAAGAGAAAAAGAAAGAGAAAGAGGCCTTGAAAATTGAGCGTGATAAAGAATTAGAGGAGAAGAAAAAACAAGAGGAAGTACGTATTAAGCGTGAACAAGAAATTATCCGAGCTAAAGCTGAAGAAATTGCAGCTATCAAAACTGTGGGTAAAATCGATCTTGAGCCTAAAAAAACTAAAGCTTCTTCAGACGATTCTAATAAAGAAAATAAATCTTTTGAAAAAGATGCCAAAGCTCCTGCTAAAGAGAGTAAGCAAAAACAAGCTAATGAGGTTATAGAGGATAAGAAAGAGACTGTCGCTAAACCTGTAGTTGATAAGGAAGCATCTAAAGTAACGAACTCAAATAAACAAGTGGAAGCTAAAAAAGAGGTGGAAAAACCAAAACAGAAAGAATCTGTAGCAGGAAGTAAGGATGCTTCATCTAACAAAGTGGATTCTAAAAAAGCAGAGTCTAACAAAGCGGAAGAGGCTGCTAAGACAGAAGAAAACGCAGGAGAGGAGATGATTAAAACTAATTATCAAAAACTTTCTGGTACTACTTTTACTGGACAGACTATCGATTTATCTCAATTCGATAAGCCTAAAAAGAAAAAAGAAGAGCCTAAAAAAGGTGGTAACAACGCTGGTAACAATGCGAAACCAGGTGCTGGTAATGCCGCTAATAAGAATAAGAGAAAACGTATAGCTAAACCAGGTACTGCTGAAGGTGGTAATACTACTAATAACAATAGCAATAATGCTAATGGTGGTAATAACAACAACAATAACAGAAACCAAGGTGGCGGGCAAAGAAATAACAACAATAATAACAATGCTGGTGGAAACAAATTTGGTAATAGAAACCAAAGACGTAACCAACAAGCTCCTGTAGTTAAGGCTGAGCCAACAGAAGAAGAAGTTAAAAACCAAATCAAGGAGACGCTAGAACGTCTTCAAGGTAAAGGTAATAAGTCTAAATCTGCTAAATACCGTCGTGATAAACGTGATGTACACCGTAAGAAAACGGATGACGAACAAAAAGCATTAGAAGCTGGAAGTAAAATATTAAAAGTTACTGAGTTCGTTACTGTAGGTGAGATCGCTACTATGATGGATGTGCCTATTACTAAAGTTATCGGTACATGTATGTCATTAGGTATCATGGTAACAATGAATCAACGTCTAGATGCTGAGACATTGACTATCGTGGCTGATGAGTTCGGATACGAAGTAGACTTTACTACTGCAGCTATTGAAGAGGCTATCGAAGAGGCTCCAGATAGACCAGAAGATTTAAAATCTCGTGCTCCTATCGTTACTGTAATGGGACACGTTGACCACGGTAAGACATCGTTACTTGACTACGTTCGTAAAGCTAACGTTATCGCTGGTGAGTCAGGAGGTATTACGCAGCACATCGGTGCGTATGGGGTAACTTTAGAAAATGGTCAAAAGATTACTTTCTTAGATACACCAGGTCACGAGGCGTTTACAGCGATGCGTGCACGTGGTGCGCAAGTAACAGATATTGTTATTATCGTAATCGCTGCGGATGATGACATCATGCCACAAACGAAAGAGGCTATTAGCCACGCTCAGGCGGCAGGTGTACCTATTATCTTCGCGATCAATAAGGTAGATAAGCCAACGGCTAACCCTGATAAGATTAAAGAAAAGTTAGCATCAATGAACTTGCTAGTAGAAGAATGGGGTGGTACTTACCAATCTCAAGATATCTCTGCTAAACAAGGTATTGGTATGACTGAATTACTTGAAAAAGTATTATTAGAAGCTGAAATGTTAGAGCTGAAAGCTAACCCAGATAAGTTAGCAGTAGGTACTGTAGTAGAGGCATTCTTAGATAAAGGTAGAGGATATGTATCTACTGTATTAGTACAAGCTGGTACTCTTCGTGTAGGAGATTATTTATTAGCAGGATGTAACCATGGTAAAGTACGTGCTATGCATGATGAGCGTGGTAAGTCTATTAAAGTAGCTGGTCCTTCAACTCCAATCTCTGTATTAGGTCTTGATGGTGCGCCAACTGCGGGTGATAAATTCAACGTATTCGAAGAAGAAAAAGAAGCAAAACAAATTGCATCTAAACGTACTCAGCTGATTCGCGAACAATCTGTACGTGCTCAACGTCATATTACATTAGCAGAGATTGGACGTCGTATCGCATTAGGAGATTTCAAAGAGTTGAACATTATCTTAAAAGGAGACGTGGATGGTTCTGTTGAGGCATTATCTGATTCATTCTCTAAATTATCTACAGAAGAAATTCAAATCAACATTATCCATAAAGGAGTTGGTGCGATTACAGAATCTGACGTATTGTTAGCATCTGCTTCTGACGCGATCATTATCGGATTTAACGTTCGTCCTATGGCATCTGCTAAAGTATTAGCTGATAAAGAAGAGATCGATATCCGTAACTACTCTATCATCTATGCTGCTATCGATGACCTTAAAGATGCAATGGAAGGTATGTTATCTCCAGAGCTTAAAGAAGAGGTTACTGGTACTGCTGAGATCCGTGAGTTGTTCAAAATTTCTAAAGTGGGAACTATCGCTGGATGTATGGTTACAGATGGTAAGATATTCCGTAGCTCTAGAATCCGCTTAATCCGTGAAGGTGTAGTAATCTACACTGGAGAGTTAACTGCTCTTAAACGTTTCAAAGATGACGTTAAAGAAGTTTCTAAAGGATATGATTGTGGTATTCAGATTAAAAACTACAACGACATTAAGGAGTATGACGTAATCGAAGCTTTCCAAGAAGTAGAGGTTAAAAAGAAACTTAAATAGTATAAAATATAGTTAATAAGAGAGGGTTACAGGGATGTAACCCTTTTTTTATGTCAAAATGTCTTATTTTTAGTTTGGCTTATAATTTGTAGATTTAATTAAAAAAAAAAAACGTCTAAGTATGATTTGGATTTTTATGATTGCGATAATGGGTGCTAGTTGGTTAGTAGGTTATCGCTTAAAAAGTAAATTTGAGAAATATTCTAAAGTACAACTTCAGAATGGGATGAGTGGTGCAGAGATAGCACAGAAGATGTTGTTTGATCATGGGATCAGAGACGTAAGAGTTATTTCTACTCCAGGTAGGCTGACTGACCACTATAATCCAATGGATAAAACAGTCAACTTAAGTGAGGCTGTGTATAATGAGCGCAATGCCGCTGCGGCTGCTGTTGCTGCCCATGAGGTAGGACACGCTGTACAGCATGCTGAGGCATATCACTGGCTGACTATGCGCTCTAAGTTAGTTCCTATTGTTAGCTTTTCGTCTAATATAGTGACGTGGGTATTATTAGGAGGTGTGTTAATGATTAATACATTTCCGCAGTTGTTATTAATCGGGATTATTTTGTTTGCGATGACGACGATATTCTCTTTTGTAACGTTACCTGTAGAGTACGATGCGAGTAATCGTGCGTTAAAGTGGTTACAAGCGAAGAATATAGTGACTCAAGGAGAATATGCAGGAGCTAAAGATTCGTTGAAATGGGCAGCTCGTACGTATGTAGTGGCTGCGATAAGTTCACTAGGTACGCTACTGTACTATGTAATGATCTATATGAATAGAAGATAATAAAAAAGACCTCTGCTAAAGAGGTCTTTTGGGTTATAATATATTCAACGTGATGAGTAATGGGATGTGATCAGATACTTTTCTTGCTATGCTAATTTCTTCAAAGTCTTCAAAGAAGTAGATAGGCTTAGCACTGATAAGTTCATTCTTATCAGGGTGATAAAAGATATTATCATACTCTGATGCTAGACAGTCACCTTTAAGGCATTTCTGTCTAAGGCTCGTCTTCTGTGTAGAGAAGCTAGGTAGATACCCTTGTTTCTTTAAGGGATTAAATACGCTGTGGCTTTCACTTAAGTTAAAATCACCTAAGAAGATAAGGTTGTGTTCAGGATAGTGTTCGGGAAAGAATTTGAGGTACTTGATTTCTTTCTCAGGCTGATGTTTAGTTGGTAGTGCGTGTAAACTACTTATCGTTATTTCTTTTCCTTTATAAATAAATGTAGCCATATAAGGCTCTCTCTCTATTTCCTCTTGATAAGTAGGTTCAAGAAAAGGTTTGCCTTTTAGCTTGACTTTACTAGTTCTCCATAGGTAAGCATAGCGTTCTGAGCGATATGGTGAACTAACAGTAGGATCGCTTATCGCATAGTCCCATTTGGCCCCTGAGGATCTGTTTAGTTCTTCGTGTATCTTAGCAATAGTTTGTGCGCCTGTAGGGTTAGTAACAACCTCTTGTATAGCTATGATGTCTGTTTGTTTAATCGTTTTGGCGATGTATTCTATATTCTCTTGTGATTTATTCTTTCCGACGTTAAGTAAATTCCAAGTCATTATTTTAACTTGGGCATTAACTGAAAAAGAAACAATAAGAGTGATAATAAATAAAGTTAAGGCTTTTAAAAATCTAGTGTTAGGCATATTGAATTTTGTTAAAAGGCGTTAGATTATAGTCATTTTATAAAGAGGCATTTATAAAAATGACGTATTTTTACGCAGTTTTGTTCTCTACCCAGTCATTGGGAATAAAGGGGCACAAAAATAGTAATGTAACTGATATAAACTTTAAAAATTGAAAACATTTTCTTCTATAGCTGATTTTAATTGCGATAAAAAAGTAGTTGCTACATTAGGTACTTTTGATGGAGTACACGTAGGACATCAGATGATTATCAAAAAGCTTGTTGATTCTGCTAAAGCTAATGGTGGCGAGAGTTTGGTGTTGACCTTCTTTCCTCATCCTCGCATGGTTTTAAAGCAGGATAACAGTATTCGATTACTGAATACTATAGAAGAGAAGAAAGAGCTTTTAAAAGGATTAGGACTAGATAATCTAGTCATTCAAAAGTTTGACTTAGAGTTCGCTCAGTTATCAGCAGAAGAGTTCGTAAAGCAGGTGTTAGTAGATAAATTTAATATCTCTAAAATTATTATAGGCTATGATCATCGCTTCGGAAAAAATAGAACTGCTGATATTCATGATTTAAAGGCATTCGGTGAGAAATATGGCTTTGAAGTAGAAGAAATCTCTGCTCAAGAGATAGATCATGTATCTATTAGTTCTACTAAGATACGCGTTGCTCTAGAAGAAGACGGTAATATGATGTTGGCGAATGAGTTCTTAGGGTATGAGTACTATTTCTCTGGTACAGTAGTACACGGTAAGAAATTAGGTCGTAAGTTAGGTTTTCCTACAGCGAATATCGTTGTGGACGAAGATTATAAATTGATTCCTGAGAACGGTGTGTATGTGGTAGAATCTGAGTTAAATGGAGTGAAAGTAATGGGAATGATGAGTGTGGGTATTAACCCTACCTTTGCAGACCACCCTTATACGATAGAAGTAAATTACTTAGATTGGGACGGTGATTTATACGACCAAAAGTTAAAAGTTCGTATCTTAGACAGAATAAGAGATGAATTAAAATTTAGTGGACTTGATGAGTTAATCGCGAAGTTAAAAGATGACGAACGCGTGACTCGAGAGTTCTTCAGTCGTTATGAAGGAAAAACTGTACCGTCAGATAGATAATTCTCCGTTAATTATCTTTCGAATATTCTTTGGTTTCTTATTCGCTTGTGAGTCATTCGGTGCGATTGCTACAGGTTGGGTAAGAGATAACCTAGTCGATGTAAAGATTACATTCTCCCATATCTATATGGACTTTCTGCAGGTGCTAGTAGGACCTCAGATGTATGCCTACTTTTTTGTGATGGGCTGTGTGTCAGTGGCTGTTATGCTTGGGTATCGATATAAGTGGACTATGCCACTACTAACGATATTATGGGCAGGTGCTTATTTTATACAGAAGACATCTTATAATAATCACTACTATATGCTATTAGTGATTTGTGTGTATATGTGCTTCGTACCCGCTAATCGATATGCTTCTCTTGATGTAAAAAGCAATAGAGTAACAGAAGAATACTCCATGCCTTATTACATCTCTTGGCTATTTATCTTTCAGGTATTCATGCTTTATATCTATGGTACTGTGGCTAAGTTCTATCCAGATTGGTTAGATGGTACGTTTACAAAGTTGATGTATCAAGGAGCTAATATTCCTGATGTGTTTAAGCAAGTATTTACACAGGATTGGTTCTATGTCTCTATTGCTTATTTAGGGATTATATTTGATGGACTAGTAGTGTTCTTATTGTTGTATAAACGCACGCGTACTTTAGCCGTTATAGCCTCATTGGTATTTCACTTGTTTAATTCTATCACCTTACATATCGGTATATTCCCTTATTTTGCATTGAGCTTTGCTGTGTTCTTTTATGAACCAGAGCAAGTAAGAAGTTGGTTCTTTAAGAAGAAAACTCCTTTAGATGAGGATACTTTAAAAGAGGAACAAGCTGTGGCAAGGCATTTCTCTCCTCAAGTGAAGTATTTCTTATTGGCATTTATGTTTGTACAATTAGTGCTTCCTCTAAGACATTATTTTATCAAGGGAGATGTGTTATGGACTGATGAAGCTCATCGTCTTAGCTGGCGTATGATGCTTAGATCAAGGAGTGGTTATACGAATTATATAGTAGAAAATAAAAAGACAGGGGATAGAAAGTATTACGATATAGAAGATGTGCTAACTAATAAACAGATGGCTCGCCTGTCTTCTCCAGATATGATCTGGCAGATGGCACAATATATCAAAAAAGAATTTGAAGCAAAAGGAGAGGACGTGGCAGTATATGCTGAAAGTTATGTGTCCATCAATCAACGTGATTTAAGCCAATTCGTAGATCCTAAAGTAGACTTAGGAGCTGTGGGTTGGAATTACTTTACGCACTGTGAGTGGATATTAGAGAAGCCTTTTTAGAATAAAAGAGATAACAAAAAACGCATACTGATCAGTATGCGTTTTTTGTTATTGTTTAGCTTCAGCAAGCTCTTTCTTATATTCTATTAGATGTAGACTAGTATCGTACTTACCATAGGTGAAGTAGTTAATCCAATCTCCCAGGTTAATGTATTTAGACTGGTTATTTAAGTCAATAATCATTGGTAAATGACGGTGCCCAAAAACGAAGTAGTCGTAATGAGTGGTTTCTAATTTGCGTTTAGCATATAGGATTAACCATTCGTTATCTTCACCTAAGAATTTAATATCTTCATCTCCTGAAATTAGTTTATTCTTAACTGATAGGTAAGAACCAAGTCTAACTCCGATGTCTGGATGTAACCATCTAAATAACCATTTAGAGAAAGGATTGGTAAAGATTTTCTTCATTCTCTTATAGCCCATATCTCCAGGTCCTAATCCATCTCCATGTCCGATAAAGAACTTCTTACCATTAATGTCAAACACTTTAGGCTCGTGATATACTGGTATTCCTAGCTCTGTCTGGAAGTAATCATCCATCCATAAGTCGTGGTTTCCTACAAAGAAGAAAACAGGAATGCCTCTATCTTTGATTTCAGCCAATTTACCAAGTATTCTTACAAAACCTTTAGGTACTACAGTCTTGTACTCAAACCAGAAGTCAAATAAATCTCCTAGTATGAATAAGGCGCCCATATCATCTTCTTTCTCGCGTAGCCACTGTAAGAATAACTCTTCTCTAGGAAGGCTTTTCTCTCGACTAGGTGCTCCGAAGTGCTGATCAGAAGCGAAGTATATACTCTTATCTGTATTAATTGTAAAACTCAAGTCCTATAAATTATCTGATTGATGCCATTCAGCGTATGATGATTCTGTTTCTTGTAATCTTAATGAGTATAGTTCTATCCCTTCAGGTAATTTGCTTTTTATCTTCTGAGCGAAGTCAATAACCATGTTTTCGCTAGTTGGTTGATAATCGACAAGAATAACGTGGTGTCCGCGTTCTTCTAGTTCTTTTGCTAATTCTATATGAGGGGTATTTTTATTGAAAACAGTAGCGTGATCGAATACATCTACGATATCTCCTTTCACTATTTTTTTTAAGTCTCCAAAATCTATAACCATACCATACTTCACATTATTAGTATCCTCTATCGGAGTACCAATAACTGTAACAGCTAGCTTATAACTATGACCGTGTACGTTACGACATTTACCATCATAGCCATATAAGGCATGTCCTGTTTCAAATGTGAATTGTTTTGTAATTCTAATCTTAGGCATAACTAAAAATTTTGGCAAAGGTACACAAAAATATAGTTGACCTCCTATATTTAGCGTAGCCTTTTCTCTTTATCCTTAAAGAGATGACTGAGTTTAGAATAATCTATATCTAACTTGGAAGGATACTTTAGGCCACCATTTAATACGATTTAACCATTTCTCTCCTTTTTCATTGTATTCAAAACTGTCTTCGAGATTGAAAAGTACTTTGCTTCCATCCTGTTTTAGCTCATAGTCTCCTTGGTACATCATCCCTAACTCAAATGAGAAACCTAGCTTTTTATTCGTTACCACTCTTCCTATTCCTATCCCTAGATAAGGCTTGATAATACTACCGAGTGTAACATCAGCTTCCATATTCCCTTCATTTAACTTGATTTGGTTCCCTTGAAAATCTAAGTATTCTGGCCATTCTCCATATAGAGGTTTTGCTCTATCTCCTTGATGATTGATTAGATATCCATCTAAGGCTGTTTTATTTTGACCAAAGTAGAAACCACCTGAAAGGAAGAATAGACCATCAGGTACAGGATAAAAGTCAACTAAGGTGTGAGCATGTATCATATGATTTTTACCTTTGATAGCAAGATTTGGTTTATAACCAAAAAGACGAACTAAATCCCCTTGAGGATCATCAATACCAACGTCATAGTGCTTAGAGTTAAAGAAGAATAAGTTTATACCTCCTCTAAGTTTTAAATAGCTGTTGATAGGAGTCAATGCTTCAAGCGTTAGCCCCATCGTAGATACTCCTGCACTTAATGTCCATTCATAGAAGCGTTGGTCAGAGTAGTGCTTCGCTATATTATCTCTCACGAATTCGTCTTCACCTACATGTAGTAAGTAAGCTGTAGAATTATTGGGAGGTAAGGTAGGAGATCCTGACTTCTTTTTCTTCTTTTTGTCTTCTTTAGGTTGTTGTTGATCTGTTGTTTTCTCTTGACTTACTTCTTCTACAAGATTAACTGCTGTATTCTCAGTGGGTTCTTCTTGTGCGTAAGAGTTTGTAGAGTAGATGAATAAGCAAGATAAGATGACTGTTGTGATATGCTTTAATTTCATGATATTTTAGAATATTCGGTAATTAATTTGAAAGTTTACCATTGGCCATAGTTTTAGCCATTTGGTTACTTTGTCTGCATCTTCTATTGAAGCATTAAGGTCGCTTGTAGAAGCAACTGTTCTACCGTTTTGTTTTAAAGTATAGTCTCCTTGGTATAATACTCCTAGTTCAAACTTAACTCCTAAACGTTTTTTAGAAACAGCTCTTCCTAATCCAATACCTATATATGGTTTGATTACTTGACCTAATGTTAGCTCTGCGTTTATCTTACCATCTATTACTGCTAGTTCTTTGCCATCGAACTCTATTATAGGCCAGTCATGACCAGGTTTTAGTTCAGCTGGGGTACCATTACCATCTGTTAATAGTCCATCCGCTTTAAGTTTAGTACTTCCTAAATAGAAACCCGCAGTAAGATGAAATATTCCTTTTCTAAAAGGGTAATAATCTACTAGTGCGTGTCCATGAATAGCTTTTATACTACCATGCATTTCATAAGTAGGTGTATAACCAAAGGCTTCGTGTAGTATTCCTTCTTGATCATCAAAGTTTACATCGTACTTTTTAGAATTGAACTCAAAATAATCTAATCCTGCTCTAAGTTTTAAACTTGAATTAATAGGAGTCGCTGCTTCTATGGTAAATCCTAATGTAGAAACTCCGGCAGCAATATTTAAATGACTTAGAAAACCTCCTTCATAATGTGAGGTACTGTACCTCCCTTTATCTCTGTAATCATCTAGCTTTAGCGGTTCTGAAGCAACAGCTTTGCAAGCGATTAAAAGTATTGGAAGTAAGTACTTTAGTGATTTCATAGTTTTATATTTTTTAGCAAATATAGTACAATGAGTTAATTAAAATTAACATTATTGATAAAGAGATGATTATTGTAAGTAAAAAGCTTTTATATTGACGTGTTTTTATTTAATTTTGATGTATTGCGTTTTATTTTTAAGAATAATGGTGTTTATATATAAAAAATCCTTCTAGAGATATTGTTCTAGAAGGATGAGATATGTTATTTAGCCTTAAATTGGTTAAGCGCATTTATTGTAAATTCTGACAATACTAGTCTGCCTGATATTTCAGCACGTTGATGTAATAATTCTGTCCAATGGTCTGTTCCTTCCCAGAATATTTTCTTCATTTCATATAGAGCTTCTGGGTTATATGAACTTATCTTAGTAGCGAAAGTCTCTACTTCTAAGTCAAGTCTGTCTACAGTATCATACACCTCACTATACAATCCGTGATTTTGTGCCCAAGTAGCCGTTTTCCATTCGTGTGCTGCAAGAGACATTTCTGTGAAGGCTGTTTTACCTATTTTACGTGAGACCGCAGGCTCGATTACAAAAGGGCCTATCCCAATGGCTAGTTCTGATAGTTTAATAGAAGCATTCGTTGTTGCAAAACAGTAATCACATGCAGCAGCTAGTCCTACTCCTCCTCCTACAGTTTTGCCATGGACACGACCGATAAATATCTTCGGACTTTTGCGCATTGCATTGATTACATTAGCAAAACCTGAGAAGAAAGCCTGTCCTGTAGTAGTATCTTTAATAGAAAGTAATTCATCAAAAGACGCCCCTGCACAGAAGGCTCCTGTTCCTTCACTTTTTAGAATGATTGTATTAATATGAGTATTGCTACTAATTTTAGTAATAATACTAGTTAGCTTTTCTAATTGTGAACTCGGAAACGAGTTACTGGCTGGGCTATAGAATGATATAGTTGCTACTTTGTCTTGAATAGATTCAGTTATAAAAGGTATATTATGGTCTTGGTTCATGGTTAATAATTTTATTTTAAAAATAGTAAATAAAGATTAGAAAGCCTTGTTTTTCTGAGTTTCCTTTCTTTAATATAATTTTAACAGTCACATAATGTGAAGATTAGGTGTTTTAATTTAGCAGTAAAAATAGCTTATGGATAATGATACCTTGTTCACTTTCTTATTATTTAATTATTAAATCATATTTTATCAAAAAATAATAATTTTTCACTTGAATTTAAGTAATTGTGTTCCGCTTTGTGTTGTAATAAATGTTAGGATACTGAACTGTTTTGAGTAAATTTGCACAAAAATAGTTCGTTTCTCACAATATGTAATAAGCAATTTTACAGTTAGTTGAGTAGTTTTTTACGGAGGTCGTGTCACAATCGGTGATTTTTTTTGTTTAAAAAACAATTATGGCTTAATATTTGTTTTTAACTATAGTGACGGTTAGTAATATTTGTTTTTTATATTATTAATTTAAGATTTAAATAATTGATTTGAGTATGTATTCTCAAATAAAAAGAGTAGAAAAGGAAAAAGAATAATAGTATCATAAAAACAACAACTATTTCTCAGTTGTAAATCACAATCAAGTTTAATGGGATTTTAAACACTTTGTATAAGGTGTGGACTTCTATTTTCTAAATATCTGATGTCATGTAGAGTATCAGCAAGGGAATCTTTGTCTAAAAAAAATAGTGTTTTGTTTATTATGTTATTGTAAATGTGATTGTTATTGGTAATATGTTAGAGAAGTATAGATATGTTTTAGCGTTTGTACTATGTGTTTTATTAGGGCAGTTATCTCCTTTATATGCACAGTTTACAATACAAGAAAGTTTTACCCATCAAACAGTGAATAGCAAAGTAGTATTAGGGGATCATGCTATACTAACAGCTTCACGAGGACAAGATCGTTCTGGAGAAGGATGGCTAAGACTTACTTCTGATGGAATGAATCAGAAGGGGTATGCTATTATAGAAGAGAGCTTTCCTTCAGATAGAGGAGTATTAATTGACTTTGAATATAAATCTTGGCGTACAAGAAATGGAACTATAAGAGGAGGAGCAGATGGTATTTCTGTATTTCTATACGATGGGAGTATTCCTAAGGGAAGGTTTAAATTAGGTAGTTATGGTGGTTCATTGGGTTATGGGTCTGGCAATAATACATATGGTGTAACGGGGGGATATATCGCTGTAGGACTTGATGAGTATGGTAATTTTACTCATGAAGCTGTTGGAAGGCCAAATACGAATGGCTCGTTTGCCCAAAGTGTTGTATTAAGAGGTAAGGTTACAAATGACCTCAGAACAACTGCTAGGTATCTGACACATATAAAGAAACCGGGAGGTAAAAATATTGATTATTCTGAATTTATATACTCTAGACCTGATGACTATAACTTTTATAGAAGAGTACAGATAGAGATGAAACCTATCTTAGAAGAAGATAGAAGCAAGAAGAGATCTGATGGAACTTACGCTCTTAAAAAGAAGTTCCATATTAAAGTACGTGTACAGCCAGAATATAGTGGAGGATTTGCAGAAGTATTAGATTATAAATATGATGAGTTGCCTTACGAAACACTGAAGATTGGTTTTGCGGCTTCTACGGGTGCAGCTGTCAATATTCACGATATAAGAGATTTAAATGTTACAACTCCTGAAGGATTAATGATTAATAAATCTGTCAACTTACTAGAAGCAAAAAAAGGAGATAAGTTAAGTTACACTTTAGAAATGTCTAACCACTCATCTGATTTGTATAAAGACTTCAAACTAAATGATTATTTATCCACGATAAAAGAATTTTTTAGAGTAGATGAGATCTTCTTTGATAATAGAGGTAATTATAAAAACACCTTGACACCTCCTTCTAATGTTCCTAGTATATATAGTGCGAAGAGTATTGAGAATTGGAAAGTGAACTTAGATGCTCACTCTTCATCTAGAGTCATTATTAATGGAACAGTGATAGGCTATCCTGGTTTAGGAGTGTTATCTAATGAAGCTTATCTAGATGTAAGTAATCTAAAATTGCCGTATGTAGATCCCACGAAGATTCGTTCTATAGCGCATACGAATATTGTAGGCAAACCACATCCTAAGCCTTCTATCTCATCAGACGTAAGCGTAATCTGTGAAGGAGATGAAGCGATATTAACTGCTAAAAAGCCATTGACTACTATTGGTACTGTAGAGTCTTACCGCTGGTTTAAAGACGGTAATTTATTTAAGGTACGCGAAGTAGGAGAGGACTTAGAAGATAGAATAATCGAGGAGTTATTGCCTATAGAGAGCATTAGAGTTACAGAGCCTGGAGAGTACAGTGTAGTATATGTTATCAATGGTGTGAGCTCAGAAGAATCTGCTATAGTGAAGATTAATGTAAATCCTATACCTAAGCTAAAACTTAAGAATAATTCTGATGTTCTAAGCTATACTTTGAATGTAGGAGATTCTTTTGTATTGCCAATCATGATAACTGATAATGCTAGAGATATAATCACTTGGTACGACATAAATGGAGAAGAGATTATAGATAGAACGAGCCCTAAGGTGTTTAATCAAGCAGGCGTATATAACTATACGGTAGTTGCTGAGAATACTAATGGATGTTCGGATATCAAGAATATTCAAGTCAATGTATTTAATAACGAAGACTGTCCACCGACTTACGAGAGATACTGGGCAACAGATTATACAGCGTGGTATTCTGCTCTAACGGGAGGGGTATCTAATAAGAGTAATGCTATTGATGGACGACCAGATACTTATTCTACAATCACGGTAGGACTAGGACTATTAGGATTAGGTACTACATGGCAGAATATTTACTTCAAAGAAGACCAAGCCCCAGGAACTCCTGTGACAGTGAAGTTAGGTAAAGAATACAGTGGTTTAGTTGCCCTAGGCGGTATTACAGTAGTAGGACTTGATGCAAATGGGAAGAAGATAGGAACGTTACAAGGAGTAGATGGAGGACTAGTAGATCTATTAGCAGCAGATAATGTGTTGGAGTATACATTCGTACCATCGAATAAGAAAGGACCACAGAAATATAGAGGAGTACAGGTTGTCTTAGGATCTACAGTAGGTGTAGCTCAGAACGCCAAGGTTTATGGAGTTTATGTGACTAAGACTGTAGATAACCCTAGTTGTGCAGCGGTATTACCTAATATTAATCCCAATGTCTTAGACGTACTCCATGGAGTAGAAGATATAGGATTAGGAGTAGCGAGTGCCACAGCGTCTGTTAGTCATCCTTGGAATGCGGTTGATGATGATCCTAACAGTTATGCAGTAATAGCAAGAGGAGTAGCAGTAGCGAATATGGCGAGTCTAACAGTCGTGTTTAAACAGACTGCTCTACCAGGAGATGAGTTGCATATTACAGCAGAGAATAAGAACCCTGGAGTACTGAGTTTAGAACTAGTCAAGGGCTTTAAGATTCAACGCTATTTAGGAGATAAGAAAGTGGGCGAACCACTTACAGAGTCTAATGGAGCGCTTCGCTTGAGATTACTAGGTATAGGAGGTAGAGATAGATACAGAATTATAGTAGCTCCTTCTACAGAACCTTTTGATAGAGTGAAGATATCGTATGGCTCAGTTGTAGGAGTATTAGGAGATTTTACTCATATCTATAATGTAGATCTAGTTCCTAGGGTAGAAGTAGGTATGGAGATAGAGACAGATCAGTACGGTTATGAATTAGAACAGATTCTCCAGTTATGTGAAGGAGAACCGTTGAGAATACAACCACAGAATAGTCACTGTACGAGTTATGAAGTGTACACTTCTGAGAAAGGGACGACTAGGTTGCCAGCATTAGGAGATATGTTCACGATAGACCTGTCTAAGCATTATAAAGTAGGTGATGAGTTTATAGTATATGTGCAGGCTGTTCGAAATGGCTGTACCATTGGCTCTAGAACTCCGATTAAGATTAAGATAAACAGTCTGCCTTCTATAGAACGTGTAGTCGCTAAGGATCACAAAGGGAAACAGACTACAGTAGTAGATCAAGTAAACATTAAAGGGGGACAGCCATTACAGCTTAGCCCTGTAGTGACAGGAGAGATACAGCGATATGACTGGGAGTATCTATTAGATACAGAGAATGAGTGGAAGGCGTTTCCTTTTGCTACAGTAGATAATCCAGAAGTAGAGATTAGAGTAACAATATTAGAAAGAGATAAGGATAACAAGGTAATATTCGATCAGAACGATAAGCCTATCGTTAAACAACAAGGAGGAGTATTTATTACTAAACCAGGAACAGGGGCGCTGACGATAACCTTTCCTAAAGATGCCAAAGTCAATGGAGAGAACTGGCATAATAAAAAAGGAAAAGTGAGATTAATCATAACTAATTTGACAGGGTGCAGTACATCTGTGATCTATGACCTGACTTTTCTTAGAGGATTTAGAGAAGGAATATTCTCTAACCCGATGTTACCAAGTAAAAAGACAAAATAACAAAACAATACAGATATTAAATAGAATTTATAATCATGAAGAAAATTATCATTTTAGCCGCTTTCTTAGGAACGTTTTATACAGCATCAGCACAGGTAGGTATTGGTACACCAGATCCTGAAACATCAGCTGAACTTGAAATTCTTTCTAGCCACAGAGGGGTATTGATTCCACGTGTAAGTTTATCAGACTTAAAGGTTTTTGCACCAATAGATGGAACCCAAGTAGAGAGTTTATTGATTTATAACCTTAATGAAGATACTTCTAAAGAGATATCAAAAGGATTCTATTACTGGACAACAGAAGATGGAGGACAGTGGAATAGAATAGTGAGTAAAGCGGAACTAACTACAGTTATCAATGGATTAGATAATAATGTAACTAAATTAGAAGGAGACGTTAAGAACATCCAGAATGTAATCAACTATATCGTACCGACTAATCCTGACAATAAAGATGCTGCTAAAGAAGGACATTCTACTATTGTGTTTGACCCAGTGAAGAATGAGTTTAAATATGTGGTTTATAACACAGTTGATAATAAGTATGAGACAGCGAATGTAGACTTTGAAGATCTAGTATTAAAAGAAGAGACTAAAACATTTTTCCGTGAAGTAGCAGTATCTGATACTGATAAGACAAAGAAATTCCTTTTCTTCTCAGAGACAACTATTCAGAATTGGTTAGCTCAGAAAGGAAATGAAGGAAAGACTGAGAACGATGTGCCTAATGACGCATATGGAGTAGTTACAATAGATGTAGTAGGAGAAATCGCTTCTAATGTATCGAACTTCTTTAATAGTAAAACGACTGTCCTAAAAGAAGGAAGCGCTAGTGAGTATTATACAATTGAAGAGTTAATTAAGAGTATCTCTACGAAGGTAGATGGTAACGTAATCTATAAGAATACTGGGGATGGTACAAATACTAATTGGGAGTTCCAATTTTATAACAATGGCAAGTATGAGACTATTAACCTTAAAGATTTAGTAGCAGATACAGAGACGACTACAGTAGTAGTACCAGTAGTGAAAAATGGAAAGACTGTAGGGTATAAATATTTCAATGAAGAAGCTGTAAAGGCATTCTTGGCTAGTAATGAAGGTAAGACTGTTGCTGATATTACCGGAGATACTACAGGAGGTACAGAAGTAAATGTAGTAGGTGATATCGTAAATAACTTTAGTGATATTCTAAACCAAGAGGTAAAAGAGGGTGATGTTACTTATAAGGTAGGGGATCTAATCTCTAAGTTTATTAATAAAGGGGGGAATGTGTACTACGGAAAGATAGCAGACGATAAAGAAGAAGTGTTCTATACGATTGAAGATAACGGAGCGAAGAAAGAAATCAGCTTTGACTTTATCACGAACTATATTACGAATAATGTGGATAAGATCAAGAATATCTTAGGAGATCATATCGATGTTCATAATAGTAAAGTAATCTTCACTGGGAATACGATTAATAATAAGAAGGTTTACAAGTTCATAGGGACTACTAATATCGCTAAAGCTAACTCAGCTAGAACATCAGGAGTGGCTATTCCTGCAGGTGCTACAGTAGGGTCAGTAGTAAGCATCCAAGTATTACAAGGAGAAATGTTGAAGACTACAGCTACTACAGATATTAAAGTGAGTGGTAGTACCTTAAACTTTAATATCGGATCTGGTAACCAGTATATCATGATAGGAGAAGGTAACTATAATGTGATCGTAGAGTTTACAGAATAGTTATATACAATATAGACAAGCAAACAAACAATAATCAAACAACTCACACCACACTGTGCGAGTCTTGTATTGAGACTCGCACTTTTTTTTCAATTACTTAAAGATAAATGATGAAGCAATTATATTTCGCAATGCTTGCTGTGCTATTCAGCGCTCTAAGTTTTGCACAAACTAAGATTGGTACATCACCTGATATAAATAAGGATGCCATGCTAGAAGTAGAGTCTACTGATAAGGGGTTATTACTACCTAGAGTAGAGCTTACATCCACTACACTAGCGAATCCTTTAAGTGCCCACGTAGCGGGTATGACTGTGTATAATACGAAGGCAGTTAATGATGTAGTCGTGGGGTTCTATTATAATGATGGAACGAAATGGCAACAAATGGTAACCAAAGATTATAAAGCTGTGAAGTTCTTCTATATGCCTTCTATTGTATTTGATACTTCAGAAGACAGAGTAGGACAAACGATGAACTTATTTGAAGAATATAAGAAGCAATTCTCTTTACAGAACAGTAATCACTTTGTCAGTGAAGGAGCTCCTACTACAGGTATCCCTTATTTTGAGAAGCCGACAGACTTATACTATTATGTGACGAGTTATGATACAGATGTGTTTACGATAAAGTCAATATCTAAAGAAGGTGTGATGACTTATGATGTAAAGGCAGCAGCTACAGACTGTACGATTATGAATATCATATTCGTAGTGAAAGACTAATACTAGCTATAGAAGAAATGAAGATATATTTGAGATTATTACTGTGTATGGTGATGCTACCGACTATAATTTATAGTCAGGCAGTGAATAAAGGTATGTTTTATATTAAACCGGGTTCTATGGTCTCTGTATATTATACGCTGGAGAACCAAGGAGAAGGAGATTTTAAAAATAACGGTGAACTTTACTTACATCGTGACCTTGTGAATAACGGTAAAATATTTGACTATAAAGGAAATACCCCTCAGGGGAAGACCTTTCTTATCGGAACTGCGAAACAAACTATAGAAGGACAGACAGGAACTCATTTTAATACCTTGATTCTAAATAATCCTGTAAGGGATAGAGCTTTTGATATCAAGACTGCTGTAAGTATTGCAGGAGCAGTAGAGTTTACTCAGGGTATCGCTAAGGTAGATTCTCTTCAAGGAGCTTTTACCTTCTTAAATAAATCTAAGGTTCTTCAGGTCAGTGATGCCTCTCATATCGAAGGAGAAGTAGAGAAAGAAGGAAACGAGGAGTTCATCTATCCTAAAGGGGATAAAGGATTCTATAGACAAGCAATAATATCAGCTCCTAAGCATCAGAAAGATATCTTCGTGGGAAAATATAGCTTAGACGACAAGCAGTTCTTCAAAGTCCGTAAGGCAGGTTCTGGTATAGTTGATAAGATTAATACGAGAGAATATTGGCTGATAGAACATTCACAGACCACAGCGAGTAATATTGTGCTTACGCTGACTTGGGATGAGCGTACCACCCCTAAAGAGATTTATGAGCATGCAACTGATAATTTGCATATTTTGAGATGGGATGCCATAGAGCAGTTATGGGTAGATGAAGGGGGGATAGTAGACTTAGAGAATAAGACTGTGACTACACCTACGTCATTAGAGAAGTACGGTTTCTTTACACTAGGGACAGTGAGAACAGATAAGATGTTGAAGGGAGATGTAGTGATCTATAACTTCGTCAGTGCGAATGGTGATGGAGACAATGATTACTTCAGAATAGACAATATCCAACGATATCCAAATAACCGTGTCGAAATATTTAATCGATGGGGTGTTAAGGTATACGAGACTGCAAATTATAACAGTAATGGTAACGTGTTTAGAGGCTATTCTGATGGTCGAGTGACGATAAAGAAGAATGAACTATTGCCGACAGGTACCTATTTTTATATTGTCTCTTATGAGTATAAAGATGATAGAGGATCTAGTATGATTAAGAAAACGGGATACCTCCACTTAGAAATAAACTAATTCAATGAATAGAAATATTGTTGAGATTTTTTATATTACCTTACCGTAGTTAGAGAGAGCTAAGACATTGTGTTTTGGCTCTTTTTTTTGTTGTAGAATACAGAAGAATGCGATAATGTAGTAAAACAAATAATATCAGAAAGGATACTGTATGTTAAATATTTGATTATTATACTAAATTGTTAAGAAAAAGTATCTTTTTAATCTATGTGCCTAAGCTTATCTTTGTATAGTATATAATAGAAATGTGGTCGTTATATAAGAATAAAGAACACTATACTATAGGAGGAGGATCTACTAAGGGTATATGTGGTGTTGAATGGATGACATGTTTATAATAGAAGGGACTGTAGTGATAAGTAACTTTTTGTTTTGTATAGACTGCTAATTCTAATTGATTAATAAAGAAAGTTTCGCAGGCTATTGTAGTTACTTTATGTGTATCAGTATCCTTTGTATCAGGATTAGATGAGTGTGATGTGTTTTTATACACAGTGTACACATACATATTAGCAGTAGGACAGTACATTAATTTTTTGTCACAAGTCTGCTCCACAGCGAAGTTTATCTTCTCTGCGCCGAATAAGGCAAAAATGATAATGAGTAGCCAGGCTATATGTCTGTTATAAAGATTCATCTAGTCACAAATATATTTGTTTCTATAGAACTTTATAGAGCAGTTGTTAAATAAGAAAGGTTTTTTAACATATTTTGAATAATGAAAGAGAAAGTTTTATTTTTTGAAGTCTTAACACAAGAGGAGGCAGTAGAAATAGCTTATAATTGGAAGTATGAAGGAATATTGAGCTTTTATAATATGACCTCAGATTTAGAGGACTTACACGATTTTTTAGACGAGAATGTAAGAGGACAGAATACCTTCAGTGTACGTACTCCACGAGAGAAGGATATTATAGCCTACTTTTATTATGACTTAGTAGATCATAATACAGCAGAAGTCATATTAGGTATCAACCCGATCCACCTTCATAAAGGATATGGAAGGGAGATTATACAGTATGCAGAAGAAGCTCTACACAAGCGAAAAGCTGTGGAGAAAATAACTGTTGCTGTAGCGAAGTTTAATACTTTAGGAGTTGACTTCTATCAAAACCTTGGATACGCTAGCGTAGGTAAATTTGAGAATTATACTAATGGTGGGCTGTATACATTCTTAAAAATGGAGAAGAAACTATAATGTTTATTCTTCTGCCATTTTTTTGACAGAATAGTTTAGCCCTAGAGCAGCTATGATTACTAATGCAGCTGTACCTAACCATAAGACATCATATCCTAGTGTAGAAGCTACCTTTGTCCCTAGGATAGGTGAAATAATAAATCCGATAGCGAAGGTCAACCCATTCACGCCCATATAAGCACCTTTATTCTTACTACCAGCACGCATCGCTGTCACCGTAGAGGTAAATGGCATTGCTAGCATCTCAGAGACACATAAGATCGTCATAGATATATAGATAGAGATATAACTGTGGTCAAAAGCTAACATTCCGTATCCTAAGGCACTAATCATAACCCCGTAGAAGATAGTCTGTCTGATCGTAAAGAATTTTTCTGCGACATGCACTAATAACATCTCTGTTAAAAAGATTAATAGTCCACTGTACCCTAAGATAAGCCCTATCTCTACTTCATCCAGTCCTACAGCTTTCTCATAGAATATAGGTAGTGTACTTAATAGTTGTAAGAAGGCAATAGAGTATAACGTACAGAATACACTGTATATTAAGAACATCTTATCCTTATATGGAGATTTATTAGAGACATCTTCTATCTCATTCAGCTCGGTGATATCTTCTTGTTCTAATAATAATTCTTTGTTCGTCTTTCTATTTCTAAAGAAGTAGATAAATACGACAGCTGCTAGAAACGCCGCAGTAGCATTCACGTAGAATAATAGCGCATACGATATCGCAGCTAGAATACCTCCCATAGCAGGACCTATAGAGAACCCTAAGTTCACTGCCATTCTATTTAGAGAGAAGGCACGGGTGATATTCTCTGGTTTAGCATACATGGTTATGGCTACAGAGTTCGCCGGTCTAAACATTTCACTGACTGCACTCTGTAATAACATCATCAGTGCTAGACTGACTACAGACGTGAAGTGTGGTAACATGATAAATACTGGAATACTACCTATTAAGCTCAAGTACTGTACTTTATAGTTACCTATTTTATCAGTTACCCATCCGCCTACTGTAGTTCCTATAATAGAACCTACCCCAAAACAAGCTAATACATATCCTGTCTGTTCTTGACTAAAGTGGAGTTCTTTCGTCATATATACACCTAAGAATGGCAATACCATGGACCCCGATCTATTGATTAACATTACAATTGCTAGCATCCACGATGCTGATGATAGACCTTTGTAAGAGTCGATATAGATTTGAGCTATTTTTTTCATAGGTGTGGTAGTCGTTAAAGTATTATTCTATTTGTTCTGGTGGTATTGTATTTTGTTTTTCTGATTTTGATATATCTACACCTCTCAGTGCATTAAAATAAGCTGCTCTACTCAGCGGCTCGTATTCTTGTGTTTCTCCTAGCATGACGATATCCTCACTAGCAGCCTTTCTGAAGCTATAATTAGCTAGATTTCCTGATCTAGTACAGATAGCATGTACCTTAGTCACATACTCTGCAGTAGCCATTAGGTAAGGCATTGGTCCAAAGGGATTTCCTTTAAAGTCCATATCTAGCCCCGCTACGATCACTCTGATGCCCGAGTTCGCAAGGTCATTACATACTCTGACAATCTCTTCATCGAAGAATTGGGCTTCATCTATTCCTACCACATCACATCCATCAGCTAATAATCTGATATGTGCTGCAGAGGGTACAGGCGTAGACCTAATCTCATTAGAATCATGAGATACGACGAATTCATCGTGATATCTTGTATCGATAGCAGGTTTAAAAATTTCGACTTTTTGTTTGGCAAATTTGGCTCTTTTCAGTCTGCGAATCAGTTCTTCAGTCTTACCAGAGAACATAGAACCACAGATAACTTCGATCCAACCAAATTGTTCTTTGTTATTAACGGGATTTTCGAGAAACATTTTGTAAATTTCAAGCTGAAACCAGCGGTTTTTTCTGTTATTTTTGTATGGAGCAAATTTATCAAAAAAAGCTCGTCAATTTACTAATGCAAAATAAAAGTTATGAAGAAAGTCTTAGAAGGAGAGTTGTTAAGTCTGGCTCATCGTGTATTACAATTGAAAGACAAGGAAGTAGATAGTTTATATAGAGAAGCTAAAGAATTATATGAGAAGCTTACCATCTTAAAATTCTATCAAGATCATTTTGAAGCAGGATTAATCAAAGAAGTTTCTCCTGAGCAATTGGACGATGCGCTAAAAGCCATGGCGATTAATGATTCGAATTCAAATACTGTAGATGAGGTAGTACGTCACCAGATGCCTATAGATCTGGTGGAAGAAGAATATCCTATCGTTGCAGAAACTGAAAAAGAGGCAATTAATACTATAGATGATAGCCTTCTTGCGGATAAAGTGAATAAAATAGCACCTGAAGTGGTAGAAGAACCTTCTATTATTCAGAAAGCTGTAGTCTATGACGAACCATTTATTACAGAGGTGTATATAGATGATAGTGCTAATGAAGCGGATGATGCTCAACTTCATCATTATCTAGATCAACACGAAGCGATGCTAAAACAGCTAGACGAACGTGAAGTAATCGCTAATTTCGCAGTAGAAAACCCTGTAGTAGAACAAGAAGTAAAAGTAGAGGTAGAAGAAGACAACGATGATATCGAAGTAACTACTTTCTATGAAGAAGAAGTTGTGGTAAAGGAGGAGGTGATAGAAACACCAGTACCACCTATTGTAGAAGCGACTAAAGAGGAGAGCATTGAGGAGGCATTAGTAAATATAAACCAACATTTCGCTCCTGCTAAAATAGAAGAAACAATAGAAGAGACGACGATTACTTCTACCTATAAAGTAGAAGAAGAAGTAAAAACAATAACAGAGAATAAACCGAATACGGATGATCCTTTCTTTGGATTCGACTTCAGTGATGTAGAGTTTGTAAGAGTAGAGGATGTAGATAAGCAAGAGGTACAGAAGTTTGAGACAGATTTTGTACCTAAAGAACCTGTTGTAGAAGCTAGCTTTACACAACCAGAACCTATCGCTCCTGTAGAACAACACATCGAGCCAACTGTAGAAACTCCTGTACCGCAGAGTACACTATTTAATGTAGAGCACACTTCTGTACGCGAGCCAAAGATCAATAAGCCTAAATCTATTAATGATATATATAGTTCTACTATCGTAGTAGGCTTGAATGACCGTATTGCTTTCGAGAGACATTTGTTTAATGGAAGTGCAGAAGACTTTAATAGAGTATTGTCACAGTTAAATACAGTGAGTTCTTTTGACGAAGCGAATAGTCTAATCGATCATTTAGTAAAACCAGAATACAATAACTGGGAAGGAAAAGAAGAATACGAAGAACGCTTTATGACGTTAGTAGAAAAACGTTTTATATAATTATGGGGAAACTTTACTTGGTACCTACACCAATTGGAAATTTAGAAGATATGACGTATCGTGCAATAAAAGTATTGCAAGAGGTAGATTATATCTTAGCAGAAGACACACGTAATAGTGGAAAACTATTAAAACATTTTGAAATCTCTACACCGATGTTTAGTCATCACATGCATAATGAGCATAAAACTGTAGAAGGATTAGTAAAGAGAATGCAAGCAGGAGAGACCTTCGCACTGGTATCAGATGCAGGTACACCAGCTATCTCTGATCCAGGATTTTTATTGACACGTGCGTGTGTAGAGCAGGGTGTAGAAGTAGAGTGTCTACCAGGGGCTACAGCATTCGTACCTGCATTAGTGAATAGTGGTTTGCCGAATGATAAGTTTGTCTTTGAAGGGTTTTTACCTGACAAGAAAGGAAGACAGACGAGATATCTAATCCTAGCAGAAGAGACTAGAACGATGATCCTTTATGTATCTCCTCATAAGTTAGTAAAGACCTTAGGAGAATTTAAAGAATACTTCGGTGAAGATAGACAAGTATCTGTCTCTAGAGAATTGTCTAAATTACACGAAGAGACTGTAAGAGGTACAGTGGTAGAAGTGTTAGCGCACTTCGAAGCGAAGCCTCCTAAAGGAGAGATTGTAGTGATCGTAGCTGGAAAAAGTAAATAATAAATAACCACCTGCCTTAGCAGATAGGTTATTACAGTATAGAGAATTGCCCGTAGCAGATTGCTATGGGCAATTTTTTTGTTTAAAAACGAGTGATGTGTTTTGTGGTGAACTTAGTCTAATAGTTTAGTTTCTGATAAGAAAGAGCAACCTCTTCAATACCGCTACAAGATTTCTTCAACAGTTCTTCAAGAAAGAGGCTTCTAACTAGAGCAATCTTGGGGAAATGTTGAAGAAGTGTTGAAGAGAATGCTAGTAATGCTTGTATTCAGTGACTTGAGTAGTAATAGACGTTAGATTGTTTTATAATCTGATTATTTGTTAATGTATTGATTTTTAAGTTGATATTCGATTTTGTTCACAGTATGAGGTGTAAAAAAGTGAGCTTTTTTTATGTTTTTTTGCTAGGATACGGTTTTTTAGTTAGTATTTTGATTTAAAATTACCCATAAAAGACATTCTATTAAGTAAAAGAGCTTCTTTTGAGGTAATAAAAGAGGATATTTAGCCAAATAAAGAGTTTTAGACTAAAAAAAAGAATATGCATATAAAGGACTGTTTATATCGTTGTACTTTATCTTGTTATGTACATATTGTCTTGTATAGAGTGAAGTGCAGTATAGAGCTTGTCTGTTTAGCGAATAATTTTGTTACAAGGATAAATAGTTAGACTATATAAGATAGTGAGAGCAGGGTTGAGCATTAGATTCTCTTTTTGCGTCTTCTTTAACTAGTGAACATTGATTTTTTTTTGATACATTTGATAAAAACAGAACATTATGTCACATAAAGTAACTACAAGTTGGATAGAAAACATGCAATTCGAATCAACTAATCCAAGTGGAGGAACGATTAGAATAGATGCAGGCCCTGAAAATGGAGGAGATAATAAAGGTCTAAGACCTAAAGCATTAATGCTATCTGCTCTAGCAGGATGTTCAGGATTAGACGTAGCATCACTGATTAAGAAAATGAGATTAGATGTTGCTGATTTTAAAATAGAGACAGAAGGATTACTTACAGATGCAGACCCAGCTACTTATCATACTGTGATAGTAGAGTATCACTTCTATGGTGCTAATCTAGATGAGGCGAAGCTAAAAAAAGCAGTTGATTTATCGATCGAGAAGTATTGTGGTGTAATGGATATGTTTAAAGAATTTGCTGAAGTTAAAACTAGTATTCATTATCATAAAGAGTAATTAATGCGCTGGTATTTAAAACAAGATCCAGATGAAAAAATAGTTGCTCATTTACAAGAAGTTTTAGGTGTAGATCCTATAGTAGGGAGGTTATTAGCACAGCGTGGGATAGAGACCTTCGAAGCTGCTAAGAAATTCTTTAGACCTTCTTTAGAAGATTTGCACGACCCCTTTCTGATGGCAGATATGACAGAGGCTGTCCATCGCATTCTAAACGCGATTAAGAATCGAGAATCTATCTTGGTTTTCGGTGATTACGATGTGGATGGAACTACGTCTGTCGCCTTAATGTATTCCTATTTAAAGAGCTTAGGTGCTCAGGTAGATACGTATATTCCAGATCGATATAATGAAGGATATGGTATATCGTATCAAGGGATAGATTATGCTATAACGCAAGGTATCCATCTAATCATAGCTCTAGACTGTGGTATAAAGTCTATAGAGCACATACAGTATGCTAAAGAGAAAGGTGTTGATTTTATAATATGTGATCATCACTTACCTGGAGAGATTATTCCTGATGCAGTAGCCGTGTTAGATCCTAAACGCGTAGACTGCTTATATCCCTATAAGGAGTTATGTGGATGTGGTGTAGGATTTAAGTTGATTCAGGCATTAAATACGATTCAGGGACTTCCTTTCGCCTCTATAGAACACTATCTAGATCTAGTAGCTACTGCTATCGCAGCAGATGTAGTGCCGATCACAGGAGAGAATAGAGTATTGGCGTACTATGGACTTAAGGTGATTAATGAAAGCCCACGTCCTGGTATAAAAGCATTGATGAAGTTATATGACTTAACTACATATACGATGACAGATATAGTATTTAAGTTAGCTCCTAAAATCAATGCGGCTGGAAGAATAGAACATGGTAACTTTACTGTAGATCTATTGACAGAAGCTACTGAAGAAGGGGCAAATATGACTGTCGAGAAAATCGTAAATATCAATGAAGAGCGCAAGTCGCTAGACCAAGGTATAACGGAAGAAGCGCTTAAACAGATCATCGATCAAAAATTAATTAACTCAAAGAGTACCGTAGTGTATAGCCCATCTTGGCATAAGGGGGTGATCGGTATCGTGGCTTCTCGTCTTATCGATACGTATTATAGACCGACTATTGTGTTTACAGATAGTGGGGATTACCTAGCTGCATCAGCGCGCTCTGTTAAGAACTTTGATATCTATCAGGCTCTTGAGAAGTGCTCTGAACATCTTATTCAGTTCGGGGGGCATATGTATGCTGCTGGGTTGACAATAAAGAAAGAGAATCTAGAGGCTTTTAGACAAAAGTTTGAAGAAGTAGTAGCAAGTACGATTGAGGAGACTGACCTTATACCTGAGATCGAAATAGATGCTAAGATTCAGTTCTCAGAGATTACAGATAAATTTCTGCGTATTTTAAAGCAGTTTGAACCTTTTGGCCCTGGTAATCCTAGTCCTTGTTTCTTGACGAAAGAGGTCTTCGATACAGGATATGCAAAATTAGCAGGAGCAAGAGGAGAACATCTAAAAGTAAGCTTTAAGCAGAGAAGAAATCCTGGATATAAGTTTAGTGCAATAGGTTTTAACCTAGGTGCTCAGTATGAGAATGTGAAGGATAAGCAGCACGTAGACATCATTTATTCTATCGAGGAGAACAACTGGAGAAATAAAACTACTATTCAGTTGCAAATAAAAGACCTACAGTTGTCTTGGTAATTGAATAAAGTGTTATTTTTATCCTTGATTAAAACTATTTATCAATCCTAATTTTATAAAAAATGAAAATCGCAGTAGTAGGCGCTACCGGTATGGTAGGTGAAATCATGCTAAAAGTATTAGCGGAGAGAAATTTTCCTGTAACAGAATTAATTCCTGTGGCTTCTGAGAAGTCTGTAGGTAAGGAAGTGGAATTTAAGGGTAAGAAGTATACCATAAAGTCCATGGAAGAAGCTGTTATGATGAAGCCGGATATTGCTTTATTTTCAGCAGGAGGAAGTATTTCTCTAGAGTGTGCACCGAAGTTCGCTGAGGTAGGTACTACAGTTATAGATAATTCGTCGGCATGGAGAATGGATCCAACGAAGAAGTTAATCGTACCAGAGATTAATGCTGATTCATTGACTAAAGAAGATAAAATTATTGCTAACCCTAACTGTTCTACTATTCAGTTAGTGATGGCATTATCTCCTTTACACAAGCAATACGGGATTAAGAGAGTGGTAGTATCAACGTATCAGTCTATTACTGGTACAGGTGTGAAAGCTGTAAAACAGTTAGAGAATGAGTATAAGGATGTAAAAGGGGATATGGCTTATAATTATCCTATTCACCGCAACGCTATCCCTCACTGTGATGTGTTCGAAGATAATGGATACACTAAAGAGGAGATGAAGTTAGTCAAAGAAACGAAGAAGATTCTTAGAGATGATACTGTATTAGTAACGGCTACAGCTGTGCGTATCCCTGTAGTGGGAGGCCATAGTGAGACTGTGAATATAGAGTTTGAAAAAGACTTTGATTTAGGAGATATTAGACAGATTCTTCACCAGACTCCTGGTATCACTGTACAAGATAATACAGATACAAATACATATCCAATGCCACTATATGCAGAGGGGAAAGACGATGTGTTCGTAGGACGTATCAGAAGAGATGAGAGCCAAAAAAACACTGTGAATATGTGGATCGTAGCAGATAACCTTAGAAAAGGAGCTGCAACAAATACAGTACAGATTGCGGAGTACCTAGTGGCTAATAAGCTAGTATAATCCATTAAAATAAAGATATATAAAGCATCAAGTGTATTACTTGGTGCTTTTTTTGTATATTGAATCTTATCATTTTGTACTTTTATGTAGATTGTTGATATTTTGTGTATAAAAAGTTGTAACTTATCACAAATAAGTATTTTTATACTAGTTTAATGTTTAAATTTGTAGTATGATTCTCAAAACTAGATTATTATGTGCAGAATACTGTTAGTAGATGACCATCCTCTTATCGTAGAAGGATATGTGTTGGCTCTCTCTAAAGATAAATTAGGACTCGGAGAGGTTGTCTTTGAAAAGTCATTTGACTGTTTGACTGCTAAAGAAACTATAGATGCTGCCGTTGAACGAGGTGATTTATTTGATCTTGCTATTGTTGACTTTTCTTTACCAAGTAAGGAAGGAGCACTACTAAGAGATGGAGGAGATATAGTAGCCTATATAAAGAAAGAAATGCCTTACTGTAAGACCATCATCTTGACTGGTCATACAGAAGTGATAACGATTTACAATATCGTTAAAAACATTAGGCCTGATGGGTTAGTAAGCAAGCATGAGATTACACCTGATAACTTATTAGATATCGTTAAACGCGTATTAACAGGTGATCGTTATCAGAGTGATATCGTGAAGCACTGCTTAAATGAAATAGTAAGAAAGGAAGTGATGTATGATGATTACAATAGAGAGATTCTAGTATTGTTATCTAAAGGATATAAATTACAAGAATTAGAAAATCATATTCCTCTCTCTAATCCTGCTATCAAAAAAAGATTAGCAAAGATGAAGCATGTATTCGAAGTGTCAGATACCGCTAATCTAATACAACTGGTACTAAAAGAAGGTTTCGTATAAGAAATAAAAAAGCACTCTGTATGGAGTGCTTTTTGTTTATTAAAGGGTATCGTTCTTTTATTTTTAACTGTAATTATTTGGATCTATGATATTTGTCATTTTTTTACTAAGTGATCAATAGTACTTTTAATCTCGAAAAAAAAAGTAAGATATGAAAATAGAACAGATATATACAGGCTGTATTGCACATGCTGCTTATTATGTAGAGAGTAATGGTGAGGCGGCTATATTTGACCCTCTTCGAGATGTAGAGCCTTATCTAGAAAGAGCTAAAAGTGATGATGCAGTAATTAAGTATGTATTCGAAACACACTTTCATGCAGACTTTGTGAGTGGACACCTTGATATTATGGAGAAGACAGGAGCTAAGATTGTCTTCGGACCTACTGCAGCTCCTAGTTATGAGGCTGTTATAGCAGAAGATAATCAAGTGTTTAAGCTAGGGGATATTCAGATAAAAGTATTACATACTCCGGGGCATACGATGGAGAGTAGTACTTATCTTATTATAGATGAAGAGGGCAAAGAGCACGCTATCATTAGTGGAGATACACTATTCATCGGAGATGTAGGTCGTCCTGACCTAGTGCAATTAGTCAAATCTGAGATTACAGAAGAAATTTTGGCTAGGCATTTATTCCAATCACTTCGCAATAAAATCATGGTACTACCAGATGAGGTAATCGTGTATCCTAATCATGGTGCAGGGTCTGCCTGTGGTAAGAATATGAGTAAGGAAACTGTAGATACCTTAGGTAATCAGAAGAAGACTAACTATGCGCTACGTGCTGATATGACAGAAGATGAGTTCGTAGTAGAGTTATTAACAGGATTAGCAACACCACCTCAGTATTTCCCGAAAAATGTGTTGATGAATATCACAGGGTACGAGCAGCTAGATACAATCTTAGATAGAGGTAAAACACCGATGAGTATAGAGGCTGTGAAGGAACAGATGAAGAAGAAAGAAGTGATTCTGTTAGATACACGTATGCCACAGGCGTTCTCAGAGGGCTTTGTACCTAGTAGTATTAATATCGGATTAAACGGTCAGTTCGCTGTTTGGGTAGGTGAGTTGATAAAAGATATAAAAGCACCTATTGTTTTAATCACGGAGCCAGGGAAAGAAGAGGAGAGTATGATTCGTCTATCACGTGTGGGGTATGATAATACGATAGGGTACCTGGAAGGCGGAATAGAAGCTTGGAAGAATGCAGGTGAGCCTATTCATACTATTACTCGTGTAACGCCTCAAGAGATGGATAGACTGTATCTAGAGGATAAAGGAGTATTGTTAGACGTACGTAAGATAAATGAGTTTAGATCAGAGCATTTAGAAGATTCGGTGAGTCTTCCTCTGAATGAATTAGAAGATAAAATAGATGTGATGTCAAAAGAGAAGAAATATATCATCTACTGTGCTGGAGGGTATAGAAGTATGATGGCTGCATCGATATTATATAAGTATGGAATTACGAATCTAGTGGATGTGTTAGGGGGATACAACGCAATAAGTAAGGAGAGTACACTAGACCATACAGACTTTGTGTGTCCTACATCTATGTTATAACTGTAGTAACATTGTTCTCAATATCGGTTATAAAGGTTAGTTAGTTTAGGTGTTGATCAAACACAAACGAGAACAAAAGTTAAAAAAGTTAAAAAAAAGAGAAGAAATTATGCTGAAACAAAGTAGGTATTTATAGCTTTGTTTATCATAATAGACGTAATATGGCAAAAATAGTAGGATTAGTAGGTGTAGGACTAATCGGAGGATCTATTGTTTTAGATCTAAAAGAAAAAGGTTTTGTAACGAAGGTATTGGCTTCAGATTTATCTGAGCGCAATGCTAGTAAGGCATTAGAACTACGTATCGCAGATGAGATCGTAGAACTAGATACTTTAATAGAAAAATCAGATATTATCATTATAGCGACACCGGTGAATGCGAGTGTAAAACTGGTGTCGTATGTGTTAGACAGAATAGGAGATGGGCAATATGTAATGGACGTGGGATCTACGAAGTCTTTATTAGAAAAAGAGATAGAAGGACATAACAGAAGAGGACAATTCGTAGCTACACATCCGATGGCTGGTACAGAGTTTAGTGGGCCTGAAGCTGCGTTTAAAGGGTTGTTTAAAGATAGGGTAGCGATCATCTGTAATCCTGAGAAGTCTAATCCTAAAGCATTAAATGCGATATCTGAACTGTATTATCACTTAGAGATGCGCATGATCTTAATGGATGCTGACTCGCACGATGAACATGTGGGGTATGTGTCTCATCTATCTCATGCGATATCTTATGCGCTAGCAGTAGCGGTCTTAGACAAAGAGAAAGATGACACAGCTATCTTTAATTTAGCTGCAGGAGGATTTGCTTCTACAGTTAGATTAGCGAAGAGTTCTGTAGATATGTGGTTGCCTATCTTTGAACAGAATGCAGAACATGTATTGCCGATTTTAGATACATATCTAGAGAAGTTAACTCAGTTCAAGACATATTTAGAAGCAGGTGATACTAAGGGGTTAGCTGGTTTTATAGCTGAGGCTAATCGCATAAAGGCTAAATTGAAAAAATAAGTAGATAGTGCTTGATATAAAGCAGTTTTGATTAACTTGTTAGTTCAATAAAAAATAGAGATTATGATTACACATATAGTGATGTGGAGGCTGAAAGATGAAAATAAGGAAGCCAATAAATTAGAAATAAAACGACTATTAGAAGATTTAAAAGGAAAGATAGAGGTACTAGAGTCTATCGCTGTATCATTTAATGATCCTCAAGCAGACCCTAAAAACTTTGAAGTGATTTTACATACAACATTTAAGAACCTTCAAGACTTAGATATTTATGCAAAACACCCTGAGCATCTAAAAGTAGTTGATTTTATTAAATCAGTAGTAACAGAGAGAGTAGCCATAGACTACTAGTAATGTATAATAGTACAGCTTTTTTTGTATAAAAAGTTAGTTATTTAGTTATCGATTTTAGTTTAAAAGCAGTTTGTCCAATGTGATAAGCTGCTTTTTTTATTGGTGTAAATAATAGGGTTAAAGACTTAATGTGTGTTTTTTTTAGTTTTTTATTGATATTTTATGTTTAAATTTAACTTAAAATAGTAATTAATTAAAATGTTATATGAAAAGAATAGCTCTGTCATTATTGTGTTTAATGTTGCCTATATTAACGGTTACAGCACAGACTAAAATAGATTTTACAGATATAGAAATTGTCAATCTAGGAGATGGACAACGCTATATAAAAGAAGTTAAGTCATCTACTCCACTTAATGGGAAGAAACGAATCATAAACGGAGTAACCGAACAGTATATAGATGTGGACTTAAAGGATGGTCTGTTAAACGGTAAATGGGAGTACTACGATAAAAGTAAGTTGAAAGAATTACTTAATTTTAAGAATGGCTATATGGATGGCAAGCAACAAGCTTTCTTTGTTGCAACTGGTAAGCCGGAATATGAAGGGAATATGAAGATGGGGAAGAAACACGGAGAGTGGATATACTTCAGTAGTAATGGAAATAAACGTGAGATGGAGGTATATGCGGATAATAGTATGACAAAGCGTGTTACTTACTATACTAGTGGTCAGGTAGAGCAAGAGCGAAACTTTAAACAAGGTAAAGAAGATGGTGTGTCTAAGGCATTTACTAATGAAGGAAAGATGAAGTATGAACGTACATTCGTCAACGGAAAACAGATTGGTAAAGAGCGTTCATTAATCTCTTCTAACAGTGGTGATTTCTTTATTACCTGTAATTATAATGACAAAGGGAATAAGGATGGTGACTATAGTGAAGAATGGGCTGATTCTAAAAAGCCAAAAGCTAAAGGAAAATATCTGAATGGACAGAAGGATGGTAAATGGACTGAATGGACTTCTAGAGGAGATGTGAAGAAAGAAGAAACATACAAGAATGGTGCTGTAGTGAATTAGTAAGTAAAACTAACAGTAAAGTATGAATTTAAGAGTGTGTATATCCTTGTTTTTTGGGATGGTATTGATGTTTAGTAGTAATATACTTATTGGTAAGGATCTTGATTTGAAGAGAAATTATAGTTTTGTCGAGAATAAGGATTCTATTGTCATAGCAAAAAAAATAAAACAGCTATATCCTACCTATTCATTTAGGTTTTATGGGGGTGTTAAGCAAGTACCATTTCTAATTGATTATGAAGTAAGATTGGACCCTGATCCTTTTTTTGAACTTAAACTAGCTGATTTTGTTGTAAGAAATAATGAAAAGGTACATATTAAATTTAGTGATTTGCTATTTTCTAATTATAGTAAATTAGCTAGAGGATACCTTTTTTTTCTTCCGATAGAAGATTTACAAGTGTTTACGATAGAAAAAATAAGAGAAGATCTAAAGCAGAGATATCAAGTGACTTACAGTGATGCCGAAAGTATAGTTTATTCTGATGGGGAGAATTATTATTGTGTTTTTTTAAAGCTTCAAAAGAATACAAAAGATTATGTTTTCTATTATGATGATACTGCATCAAAAGGAATGATGAATAAGGATTCTAAGTTTGATTTTATAATTGAAAGTTTGCGAATTCCAAAAGCATTTGTCAATAGTGATAGTCAGGTTTCACTGAATACTTTGAAGCAATATGAAGAAGTATTAACAGATAGAGAATATAATCTGATTAAAGGTGTTAGAAGTATCATACAAAATGATCTCAAAAACCCTAAAAATGGAATAGTAGAAGGTAAAGAGATTATTGCAATTCCCTTAGATAACGCTTTAAGAAGTTTTTGGGAAGAATTAGGTAAACACAATCTTTATGAGAAGTTAGTTTTGGATACTTCTATATTAAAAAATCGTGGACTCGAAGGGCATATTAATGGCGATAAGATAGAGGTTTTTATGAATGAGAAGGATAAAAATTATGTTGTATTATCTTATGTGTCAGAAACAAGTCCGCAAATTAGTTATGTTTTTTTGAGTAAGACAGTATTAGGAGGAAAGGAAGTTCTAGTGATGAGTGACAAAGTAAAAAGCAGTGCTTTATTTTGGATGAAGAAAGGAAAAGCAATGCTTAACCTACGTATGCTAGAGAGTATCTCTGAACTACAATAATATGATAAAATAAAAGCTCTTAGAGATTCTCTAAGAGCTTTTACTATATTTTAATCTTCTTCCATTTCTCCACAGATAGGAGTCTCGAAAGCAGTTTTAAAGTCTGTTAAGTCTTTTTGTTTGAGTAAGAACATCAGCTTAGTGATAGCAGCCTCTGTCGTAATATCTTTACCAGAGATAACACCTATTTCTTTTAGCTCTGTACTTGTCTCATATTTACCCATATGTACACTACCACTAGAACACTGAGTAACATTGATTACTTTAAGTCCTTTTTTAATAGCCTGTCCTAATGTTGTTAAGAACCATGCTTCCGTAGGTGCATTACCAGCGCCATAAGTCTCAAGTACGATTCCTTCTAGATCTTTAATGTTTAGGATAGCCTCTAAGACATTCTGCTGTATGCCAGGGAATATCTTTAGAATCATTACATTACTAGACATCTCTTTGTGTACAAGTAATGGTTCTTGAGTATGTGTATAGTTGAGTAGAGGTTTATTGATACGCAGGTTTACTCCTGATTCTGCTAAATGGGCAATATTAGGAGAGGTAAACGCATTAAATAATTCAGCACTTACTTTAGAAGTTCTATTTCCTCTATATAATTTGTATTCAAAGTATAAACATACCTCCTGAATGACAGGAGTGTTGTTCTCTTGTACAGCAGCTACCTGAATAGCTGTGATAAGGTTTTCTTTAGCATCTGTACGCAAGTCTCCAATAGGAAGCTGAGAACCTGTTAATATAACAGGTTTGCGCAAGTTCTCAAGCATAAAGCTCAGTGCAGATGCTGAGTATGACATCGTATCCGATCCGTGTAGAATAACGAATCCGTCAAACTTATCATAGTTCTCTTCTACTACACTTGCCATCTTCACCCATAAGGCAGGGCTCATATCAGAAGAGTCTATCGGTGTTTCGAATGAATAGGTCTCTATCGAACACTCTAACATGTGTAACTCAGGTATACGCTCTACTAACTGATCAAAATTGAACGCACGTAAAGCACCTGTCTTAAAGTCTTTTACCATACCGATAGTTCCACCAGTATAGATTAAAAGAATAGCAGGACTATTGTTCATCACTCAATTTTAGTTTATTAATAACAGGATTAGCATACATAGCTAAGAAGCCATCTACGATTATTTTGTTCTCTTTATCTACACGTAGTTCAAGACGTCTTTCAAATAATTGCCTCTCCTTTTCTGTGTATTTATCCGCGAACTTATTGCTGTTATGCATGATATCATAAGCAATATAGTTAGTAGGCCATAAGAAATAGTTAGCGATAATAGACTTATCTATTTCTGTAGCTACAGCTTGCATTTGCTTATTAGTCTTATCTACAGTGTTTTTAATATTATCTAATTCTTGGTCTAGAACATCTCCTACATGGATATGAATACCACGCTTTTGACCGATGATTCCACTATATAAGTTGATAAAGTCTTCATTCTTATCTTTGATATATACTTCATCATTCGCTTTAGCCAATAGCTGAGGCATCTTAAGTGCATCCGTAGGATCATATTCATACGAGATAGATACAGGTACTATCTTCACTTTTTTGAAGTAGTCCATTAAGTTAGCCTCATCAGAAGCCATTCCTATCATCTTCAGAACTCCTTGGTGAGTTGCATCATTTCCATCTTTGGTACGTCCTTCTCTCTGCGCTATCCACACAGATCTGTTCTCTTCGAATAAAAGATGTTGTATATATTCAGACATTAGTTTAGAACTTTCCAATAGTTCCCTAGGAGGTAATCCACGTTTAACTAAGAAGTTTCTATTTACTTTAGCTAGCGCTAGTAAAAATGATTTCTGCACTAGGTTATCTCCTATAGCAGAGGCTGTCATAACTAATTTATTGTCTTTAAGAGCAACATTGAGAAGAGAAGTATCCATAAGGATATCTCTATGGTTAGATACGTATAGATAAGCTGTGTCTTTATCTAATTTGTCAAACCCCGAAGTGGTCAAACCATTAGAGCTTTTCTCTAGGATTCGTTGAATAGAGTGGTAAGCAAAATCATCTTGAAATTGTTGAATAGACTTTACTTCCTTTAAGGCATTCATCCATTCCTCTTCCGTTTTATTAGGAAAAGTATATCCCATTAACGCTTTTATCATTGGGTGTTTAGAAATCTGTTGTAAGACTTCGTGTACCTCGTGATCGTGGTAGTGGCGTATAGAATCAAACTTAGACATTAGTGTAATGTATTATTATAAACAAGTTATGTTGTTTTCGTGTTTTAAATTCCAAACACAGCTATTGAATTTGCTGTAGTTTGTTTTGCTATCTCTTCTAGAGGCAGCGCGTAAATATCGGCTAATTTTTCTGCAATATTCACGATATATGCACTTTCATTTCTTTTTCCTCTAAAAGGAACAGGTGCAAGGTACGGAGAATCAGTTTCTAATACGATATGCTCCAGTGGTATTTTGTTTAAAAACTGATCTATTTTACCATTTTTAAACGTTGCTACCCCACCTATACCTAGCTTTAGGTTATAAGAAATAGCTTTTAGCGCTTGTTCTTCTGTACCTGTGAAGCAGTGGAATATCCCTCTAAGGCCTTCTCCTTTTTCTCGTTCTAGTACTTCGAACACTTCGTCAAAAGCATCTCGACAGTGTATATTAATAGGCAATTTATATTTCTTTGCCAATTGAATTTGATATTGAAAGGCTTCTTGCTGTATGGCTAAAGTACTTTTATCCCAATACAGGTCAATGCCTATCTCTCCTACAGCGTAATAAGTACGTCGTTCGAGTTCACGCTCTACATAAGCCAACTCTTCTTTATACGTCTCTGGTTTTACATCAGTAGGATGTAGTCCCATCATAAGAAATACATTATTAGGGAACTCTTGCTCTAGTTCAAACATTGCATTGCTATAGCTTGAATCTATCGCTGGTATAAAAAAACGCGTAACTCCACTAGATATTGCACGATTTATTGTTTCTTTACGATCTTCTGCAAAAGCATCTGAGTATAAATGTGTATGCGTGTCAGTAAATATCATTCTAATATTGTATTTTTCTATAATGTTAGATTAATGCTACAAAAGTACCTTTTAAAAAGAATTTAAACTACATTTGATTGATGGAAAACATGAAAGATATATTAAAAAAGGGAGGATATAAGAAAATTAAGTTTAAAATATCTAAAACGAACCACCTTTTTGTCAAAGCTAAAATCAATGGTGTCCTAGGAGACTTTATCCTAGATACAGGAGCATCTAATAGCTGTATTGATTTTAGTCATATAGACCATTTTAATATTATTCCTGAGAACTCATCTACTAAAGCCTCAGGTGCAGGAGCTAATGGAATGCATACCCAAGTAGCCTATCATAATCATTTACAAATGAGCCGTTGGCATAACAAGAGTTTTAACCTAGTAATTATAGATTTGACTCATGTCAATGTTGCCTTAATAGAGTATAAAGTAAAGACTGTACACGGGATTATTGGCTCAGATGTATTACTACAAGGGAATGCAATTATTGATTATAAAGAGCAAGTGCTCTATATACAATAAATCTATTGTCTTGATTTGCTCCACTCTTCTGCTACTAGTTCCAATTCTTTATACCAATCTTCACCATATTTTCTGATTAGAGGGGCTTTTAAGAATTTATATACAGGTACGCTTAACTCTTGACCTAGGGTACAAGCATCACTACATATATGCCATTTGTGATAGTTCACAGCAGAGAAAGAAGAGAACTCTTTGATACGTATAGGATATAAGTGACATGAGATTGGCTTTTTCCAGTCGATTAGACCTTCGTTATACGCTTTCTCTATTCCACATAGTGCCATTTCATTTTCGTAGATTACATAAGCACATTCTCCCCCTTCTATTAGAGGAGTTTCATACTCATCATCATCACCATATACAGATGTACCTTGTTCTTCTATTGCCTTAATACCTTCAGGACGTAAGAAAGGTTTTACTTTATCATATACAGCTCTAAGTATCTCTACTTCATCATCTTCTACAGGCGCTCCTGCATCTCCGTCTATACAGCATTCCCCTTTACAAGCCGAAAGGTTACATACGAATTCTTTTTCTAGAACTTCTTCTGATACGATTGTTTTTCCTATTTGAAACATCTGAATATAATAATTAATTGGCTGCAAAATTACAAATCTTTATGTAATAAAGAGTAACACCCTTTAGATTAACCTTTTTCACTAAGTAATTTAGGATGAATATAAAGTTCATAATATAAGATAGTTGTACCAGATCAGTAGAATAGTGTTAATTACGCTATTATTTTACATGTTAATGTTTTTTAGATTATTTCATTGTAGCGCTTATATCTATGATGTGTGATTCAAGAATAGTGATGAGTTCTTGATAAAAATAGTGAAAAACCACGTTTTATGACTTTTATATCTCGTTGTTAAAATATATAGTGGTAATGTTAAAGGATTGTCCGAGTGGTGGTTTTTTTGTACTTTCGGATGGTAAAATCAAATTCTTTATCATTCGAAATGAAAATTTTTAGTTACATAGTTATAGCATTTGTTGTGGCATTGATTGTATTAAATATCACAATGTTAGATTTTAATAACCTATTCCAAGGGGATAGTCTAATCGCATTAATTGGTATTGTAGCATTGCTTTGTGCAGTATGCATCTTATTGATTTACCGTACATCTAAAATGATAAACGATAAAACAAAATAAGACCTATGGAAGTATTCGATGTACTAATCATAGGGGGAGGTGTATCAGGAGTTTCTTGTGCGCAAGTTATTGGTAGTGCTGTAAAGAAACCTTTTGTAACAGATAAGAAAGTAGGTATTATTATGCATCAGAAGAGCTCAATGCTTCAAGATGCTATCTTCTATAATGCTTATGGTATAAAACAAGGGACTTTAGGAAAAGACCTATTAGAACAGTCTATAGAAGACTTAAAATACTACAACCACATTGACCAGATCGCAGGTGAGAAGGTTATTTCTGTACAGAAGAAAGATGGAGTATTTGAAGTCAAGACGAATAAGGAAGTATATTATACTTCACTTGTTGTAGTAGCTATTAATTCTAGTCCTACCTTTGAAGTAGAAGGATTAATGGAATATGTGATACCACATAAGAAGTCACTAGCTGCTAAGAATAGAATCCAGTTGAGAAACGAAGATCACTTAGTAACAGAAGGAGTTTATGTGGCAGGAACATTAGCAGGACATAGGAGTCAGCTAGCGATAGCTGCTGGTAGTGGAGCTGCTGTAGCTACAGATATTCTGACTTTGTGGAATGGAGGAATAGAAACTCATAGCCACGATAGTACTAGAGTGAAGTAATAAGATAAAAAAAGAGGTAGTTTAAATCCAGATTAAACTACCTCTTTTTTTTTGTACCGAATATTTTTAATAAACCAATCCTACGTTATCTATCCATAAACGACTATCCGTATTACCGATATACGCACCACCATTACTAGAAGAGAATTGTACGATTAGGTGAGTTACTTCATCATCTGCAGTACCCCAACCTTCTTCTATGATCGGCACCATCTTACCTTTGCTATTTCTAGTGTAGTATGCATTGCTACCTGTTCTAAGTGCCATATGTGCACCATAGTAACTCTGCTTCGTGATATCGCCATAGTTTACAGTCAGGCGGTGTTTGTTCTGCCATGTTTTTACAGATTTATCCATCAGTTCCCATCCCGTACCTATACGTTTAGCATACACATTCCCATCTTTGTCTTCCCATCTCTTTTGTAGTAGAATCTGTATCTCAGCCTTGTCATTTCGCTTAGCATCAGTTCCGCTTCCCATACCATTCACGCGTTTAGAAGGACCACCAGTAGTTACTTTATAGTCGAACTGTAGTGCTTTAGGCTTTTTAGTAAAAGGAATACCTGTTACTAGTTTACTTTGAGGGTTTTTAGTATCTGTGATAGGTTCTATCATTTCCCCTAAGAAGATTGTTCCACTAGCGAGTACATTGATATTAATTACTCCTAACACTTTCACCTTCTCTATACGTGTCTCTAGACGAGCTGCATACCCATTATCTCTTTTTTCTGGAAATACAGTTACACTCCCTTTCGTTATACCGCTTACAGTAGCTAGTACAGATGAGGTCGCCCATGGAGACTTTTTATTCTTATAAGGCGTATTGTCCTTTAGTGTATCTTTTGTTTCAGTGATCTCGTATAGGTATTGTGTATTACCCCCGATGATAAACGATTCTTTAATCTCACGTACCATCCAGTGATCCATATTACCTAGTTTTATAGGTTCTACTTTTTCGCTTTGCGCCGTAGCTAGCAGCGGCATAGCACACATGGCTAGTGCTAGTATCTTTAGTTTAGTTTTGTGTATCATTGTTTTGTTGTTTATTCTTTAATATTATTCTTTTTCAGCATTTCGAAATCTTCTTTCTTCAAGTTCATTTTAGTATAAGGAACAGCGATATCATGGTCATTTAAGTACATACGAGCTTCTGCATTAAAAGCTCTATTGACTAATGATAAGTCCTTTTCTAGATAAGAAGTGCGAATATGTGCTGCATTGATCATCGTATGGAATACTGCATTCGTAGAGATAGGCTTGTTTTTATTCTCTTGTACTGCAGTCATTCTCTTTTCATTATGGGTGATATACTCATCCGAGAACCACATTAAGAATGGTATTCTTAGCTGATAGTAGGTTGGGCTTGGCGAAGCGTGTAAGAACCTATTTCTATCATCGTCGAATAAGTCCTCTCCATGGTCAGAAGTATATAGCATAGCTACTTCCTCATTCGTCTGTTTCAGGGCTTCTATCGTTTTAGCTAAGAAGTGATCTGTGTATAAGATAGAGTTGTCATACGCATTGACTAGGTGTTCTTTCTCAGACTTCTTTACACCACCTATCTCATCAGGAGTGAACTGTCTGAAGTTCTCAGGGTAGCGCTCCATATACTTAAAGTGTGACCCATAGGTATGTAATAAGATAAATAGATCTCCAGTAGTCTCCTGTATATGTTTTTGCATTAAGTCCACTAACTCTTCATCATAGTGATTCTCCGTCATACGGGTATGGCTATCAGTAGTACGTATTGTCTTATAGATATCTGCTTCTTTAGTGAAGTATTCTATAAACGAAGAGTTCTCTGCCTGATTAGACAGCGATATCGTGGTAAAGCCAGCTTCTTTAAACGCGTGTACAATACCTTTTTTGACATAGATAGAATTATAGTTTTCTGCCTCTGCTTCTGATAAGATGATTGAAACACTCTTATGTGTCGTATTCGATTGCGTTAATGCATCTTTAAACACGACCAAGTTCTTCTCATTCTTTAGCTTCGGATTGGTCTCGCGATCATATCCATACAGAGACCAGTTATCAGCTCTACTCGTCTCACCTATGATCAGTACATATATTTGTCTTTTATCAGTAGAGATGCTGTCTCTAGTAGCTTTAAAGGTAAAGTCTTTAGAGGTCTCAGGGTATCGATTGACCTTATCCCATTTATTCACTGCGAACCCTAAGTTGTGTAACGCATTGATAGGATACACATCTTGGTTAAAGGCAAATGTACCAGTGTTCTTATTCGCACTGAAGAATGATAATACTAGTGATGCTATTAATAACAGTACTGCAGGTAATAGAGTCTGTCTTCTAAAGCTCCAGTCTAAGAAGTTCTTTCTCTTCCACTGAAGTATAGCGAATACGATAGGTGGAATGTATAAGAAACACACAAAGGCGATAGAAGGCAATAGACTACCTAGTAGTTCATTTATTTCTGAAGTATTCGTAGTTGCTACGTTTAGAAACATATCTGCGGCTATCACATCTTCTCCGAATAGGTAGAATAACACGATCTGGAAAGCGTGCAAAAACAGGAATGGAAAACATAGTAATAACCAGGCTCCCGAATTTTTAAACGCAGAGAATATTGTCATGAATAACCCTAAAGGAAACAGTATGACTACGATTTTCCCAATTAGATTCACGGGTTGTGTAAAGACAAAATAAATGCTCGGAACCATATTGACAGCAATATAGAACCAAAACAAGGCGATCGGGTTATTTATGATTCTACTAAAGAATCCTTTTTTATTTAATTGTTCAGTCATTTTATCCCTTAAAACGATTCATAGATATTAAAATAGAATCCACTCTGTCCTTTACCAAAACCATAGTCAAGACGTACGTTCACTCTATTTTTAAACTCCCATCTATATCCTATACCATAGGTTGGTAAGGTGTGGCTCCAGTCAAACTTGTCCATATTCTCGAACACATTACCTGCACCACCCCATACTGCTACACCATGTCGGTTATGTATTTTTTGTCTTAGTTCTACCTGTGTATTGATCTGTTTTCTATCTCGATACTGCCCACTGTAGTACCCTCTCATCTGTCTAGCTCCTCCTAGTTTAGAGAGCATTGTCCATGGCACTTCACCATTGTTAAACTCTCCATTTAAGTCGAAGGCTATTAGCCCATCCTTCCACACCTGTTGGTATGCACGTGCTGTAAAGTTAATCTTTCCGAAGTGTTTATTACTTCCCAGTGTTTTCGGGAAAAAAGTCTGTTCATATTGGATAAAGATTCCTTTACTCGGGTTAGGGATAAAGTCTCTACTATCGTATGACGCGATAAATCCTCCTCCGATAGCCGTATCTTTAGAGTCTGTATCAGGTCTCACCTCACTATCTCTGAAGTTTCTACTCTGAATATTCTGAGCAGAAAAGACTAATCCTACATATGTATTCGGCAACACTTTTCTCAATACATCAAATTTCAAGCCTAAGTGATATTCATCGTATTTCACATAGTCTCCTTGGCTACCTGCCTCGTATCCTATACCATAGTATTTACTAGGCATATATTTAAATGCCATATCGTAGTTAAATCGGTAGTTATCATTAGGAAATATTGTTGTGTTCTCTACTCCGATAGCAAAGAATCCACTTGTAGTAAAGTTAGTATAAATAGCGACATCTGATGGGGGTAAGTCTAGGTTCTCTTTATCTACTCTGTATAGTCCAGAAGCGACTATCCCTAGTCCTAGTTTAGTATCTACAGAGTAGCTCGGACCCCCTATGAATGAAAGGTCAAATTTGCTCTGTGATTTATCTTTCTTAGCTTCTTCAAAATAAGAAACTACACGTTCAAAAAATTTCTTTTTAGCTGCCGTGCTATCCCGTTGTTCTTCATTAGAGATTACATCTGCACTTTGTTGTGCAAAAGATACGGTGTTCGTTATCAGTGTGATAACGAATATTGTTGTTAGTAAGTATTTGTTTATCATAAAATAATTTAAGCTTGCAAATTTACGCAATTTCTAGGTCTTTGAATCTCGTAAAGTCCTAAATTAAAATGATACAAAACGTTTCTTAACTAACTTTTAGAAAGTTTATAAAACATTTAGGTTTTAGCTTTTGCTAACGACTAATAGTTGTGCAAATACTATTACTAAAGAAAGTATTAATATAAAACCGATAATGAAATATTGTAACAACGAAATTTTGATTTTGTGAAATTTCATTGCCTTTAAATATAGTACCACAGGAATGACTAATGCAAGTATAACACCTGCTATCGCTGCATACCCTAATGCCAAGATAAAACCTTCTGGGTAGAAGAGTGCAAATAGTAGTGGCGGTATGAATGTACAGATAGCGGCTAGAGGCTTGATTAGGTTTTTAGACTTGTTTTTAAACAAATCTTTATAGTAATCTAATAATCCAATACTTACTCCTAAGAAAGAGGTACCTAATGCTGTAGCAGCGAAGAAACTAAATAAAGTCTCTATATAGGTAGAATTAGATAATTCTCGTATGCTAAGTAATAATCCTTTTACCTCAGAGTGTTCTTGCAATATCTGCATAAAAACTGTCTGATCTAAAGTCCCTAATATAACGATCTGCCAAACTAAGTAAATCACTAAGGGTAGTAAGCTTCCTAGTATAAAGGCTCTTTTTAATAGTTTCTTATTCCCCTCTAGATAATCAACGATACTCGGGATACTTCCATGAAAGCCAAAAGAGGTGAATATCGCAGGGATAGACATAATCACTAGACCTTGTGACAAGGGCATGTGCAGTAGATTTGCTCCTTCTATCAGAGGAGTCATAACGATCACTAATAGTGCTAAGAAGATAAGCTTACCTGTAAAAAGAATACGAGTAAACCAATCTACCCATCTCGTCCCAATAATCACAATAGTACTGAATATAGCTGAGAAGATAAGCACAGCTAAGCGGTCGTCTAGATTAGTGTCTAGTAGAAGGTCTATATTCGTCTTTAGGATTGTCCCTCCGCCAGACATATATGCAGCTGTTAGCCCATAGATTAGGAACATAAGACTTAGCCCTGCTATTCTGTTCACAGTGAATCCTGCATACTTTCTAGTCAAGGTATCAAAGCCATCTTTAGGACTATTAAAATCATAAATACGAACCATCAACAATGCTGTATAACACATCGCAAACCAAATGATAAATAACAGTAAAGTAGCCCCTATAAAGCCTACTCCTGCTGATGTGATAGGCATAGCTAACATTCCTCCACCGATAGAAGAACCTGCGATGATTAATATACTACCTAATAGTCTGCTATTCATTATTAATGATTTTTTATGAAAAACAAAGGTAACAAAACACAAACAATAATTTTTGCTTTAAGCTGAACACATTTGCACAGTTAGAGATATGGGGTAAACAATAACTGTACAGCTATAGTAGGACGAGACAAACCCTAATTGGACTTATCGCATAGTGGTCGCATAGTTATTGGATACTGCTCGCATAAAAAAGGGCTAAAAGTATGCGATCACTATGGAATCAGTATACTAGTGTTACCTTATTATACTATCGAAGGACTGAAGTGGTTTAATATTGATTACAGTGTTTTAGGAAGGAGGTTGTTTTATTGTTGTTAGAATATTTGATTTTAGTTTATGATTCTGATTTAAAATATGTTATGTATTGAGAAAGCTAGAATTGTAAGAAGTATTGTTTTAGAGTAGAAAAATGAATAAATACCTTGTTTATAAAAGAGATTAATCGAATAATAATTAGTTCATATTGACTCTCAATATGAACTAATTATTAAATATTATCATTCATATTGTCTATTTCTAGCATTCTTGTCTATATTTGCAGTATGCAAGCAAAGAAAAACATATCAAGAATATTGTTGGTGGTAGCCATTATGTTTACCATCGTTTTTCAGTTTATGCATAGTTTTGAGCATATTGTTTCTTCAGTAGAGTATGAAAAAGAACACAGTACACATGCTCATTTTAATGAAAGTAGAGGAGATCTATCGGATCAACTTACTTTTAAGGAAGCACATAGTCAGCTAGACAAGTGTTTTGTCTGTGATACTATACTTAACCCTGCTATCACTTCAGATGTATTGTCTGTAGAGTTCATTACTTATGATGTAGCCAGATCAGTTCAGGATATTGTATCACTATCTATTATACCTCTTTCTCAGGTATTCTTTTCCCTTAGGGCACCCCCTGTATCAGCATAAATTATTGTTTAAGTCTTTTGCAATCTTTGCAAAGGGATAGATTATTTATGTACAATTAAATTATTAGCGATTAAATGAGAATATCTATTCTTATGCTTTCACTAGTGGCTTCTATTGGTACTTACGCACAACAATATGTTGTAAAGGGTAAGGTATCAGACATATATGGAGAAGCATTAGTAGGGAGTAATATAACTTTTTCGGGATTACAGTCTGGAACTGACCTGAAGGGACAATTTATATCTACACCTGTATCTGCAGGTCAACACCGTTTATTAGTTGAATATCTTGGTTATAAGACTGTTGATACCTTGCTTACAGTGAAGTCTGATATGTATTTAGATTTGCACCTTAAGGAGGACAATACACTGCTAGACCAAGTAGTTGTATCGACACATGGGCTAAAGACGATTGCGAATACTGAGGTAGTTAGTAATAAGCAATTAGTAGAGAGTTTTTCAGGCTCATTTGCTAAAACCTTGACATCAGTACCAGGGGTTAATGCTATGGAGATAGGGGCAGGAGCTTCTAAACCTATTATTCGAGGACTTGGATTTAACCGTGTAGCTGTCGCTGAGAATGGGGCCAAACAAGAAGGTCAACAGTGGGGAGCAGACCATGGATTAGAGATAGATGCCTTCAGTACTGAAGAAGTAGAAGTGATAAAGGGGGTAGGTACTATTGAGTATGGGAGTGATGCAATCGGAGGTGTGATTAAGATTAATAATGAGAAGGTACCAGAGGTACACTCATTTAGTGGAAGTGCTACTATGTTTGGCAAGACAGTTAACGATTCGTATGGTGCTTCCGTACAGGTAAAGGGAAGAGATGAGAAGTTCTTCTATAAGTTTAAAGCAACAGGTCAAGATGCAGGGGACTATCGTGTACCTGTGTCTGAGATAAACTATTTAAATACTGTGATTCCTATCTATGGCAATAGAATGAAGAATACTGCTTCTAAGAACTTTGCACTATATGGACAAATAGGATATGTGGATAATAACTTTAAAAATATCCTGAGCATTAGTAATGTTTATGACAAGAGTGGATTCTTTCCAGGATCTCACGGATTGCCTAATGTGGCATCTGTAGCAGATGACGGGAATCACCGCAATATAGAATACCCACGTCAGAACGTCAATCACTTTAAGGTAGTGAATACGACTACATGGGATAGTTCATTACAAGATAAGTGGACTTTTATGGTCGCTTATCAAAATAATAGAAGACAAGAGCACAGCTTGTTTCACTCTCACTTTGATGATCAAACACCACCAAGTTCTAACCCTAATCTAGAGTTACAGTTTGTATTAAATACAGTAGATGCTTCTGTGAAGTATGAACATCTATTTAATAACAACCATAAGTTGACATTAGGAGTACAACAGAATTTTCAGAATAATACCATTGATGGATACGGATTCTTATTACCCAAGTTTAATAGACAGAGTACAGGTGTATTCGGGATGTATGAGTATTTCGTGAATGATAAATTGACTTTAGAAGGAGGAGCACGCTTTGACTATGCAAGTGTACATGTTAAGCCGTTTTATGATCAATTCTTATTTGACTATTTAAAAGAACAGGGCTATGCAGATCAGCTAGCTAATAAATATGCACAGAGAAGTACGACTACAGATAGAGACTTCAATAGTGTGAATGGAATGGTAGGTGCAAAGTATACGCTAAACGACAACTTTAATTTTGGAGCTACCGTGGGTACTAACTTTAGATTCCCCACTGCTATTGAGTTAGCATCTAATGGTGTTCACCACGGAGCTTTTAGACATGAGAAAGGGAATCCTGATCTTGATCCAGAGAAGGGGATTGCATTAGACTTTAGAGCAGAGTTTAAGACTCCTACGTTTAATACGACGTTTAGCCCTTATTTATATTACTTTTCTAATTATATCTACCTAAAGCCATCAGGTAAGTTCTCTATACTACCAGATAGTGGGCAGATTTATGAATATACCCAGTCAGAAGCTATCATTAGCGGTTTTGAATGGAAAGTAGAGAAACGCTTTTTTGATCGTCTAAATATATCAGCAGTACTTGAGTATATCTATAATCAGCAAGTGTCTAATGGGCAGAACGGAGCTTATCCATTGCCATTCACTCCTCCGATGAATGTATTCGGAGAGGTTAGATATAGCTTTAGAGATACGGATATGTTTAAAGAGTCAGAAGTGTACTTTAACGGGAAGTGGTATGCTGAGCAAGAACGTATTGCACAGGGAGAAGAAGTGACACCTAGTAGTCAGAGCTTCGGTGCAGGGGTGTCTTCTACAGTACAGTTCGGTAAGTTTAAGGCGCGTACTACACTGTCTATCTCAAATATGTTCGATACGAAGATATTAAATCATACGAGTTTCTACAGACCATTAGGTATACCTGAGTTAGGACGTTCAATACAATTGATGATACAAGTACCATTCTGATATGACTGATAAGAACATACGTGCTATAGTATGTTCGCTATGGTGTACTTTATTCTTAGTACCTATACTGAACAATACTCTTCACTATGTCATCATTGATCATCACTTTGGGCAGAAGTCAGCTAAATTAGAATATGTAGATAGTAATACGATTCACTACTGTGAGCAGTATATATGTAAGCTCTCACCTGCTATAGAACACATAGTCTCCACACTAGTGTTATGGGTCGAGAGAGTACACGATGAATTAGTAATCGAGGTAGTAGTCAGCTATAAAGAGTGTCTGTTTCCTTTTTATTGGTTAAGAGGACCACCTGCAGAAGAGTTAACTAATTTTGCACTAGGTAAGAACAAAGACATTTAACTCATTCTCCAGATTGTGCTAGGTTAAGTATAAAGTCACAATCTGGATTTTTAAACATTAAAAAAATGAAACAATTAAAATATATAGCAAGCGTAACTTTATTAAGTAGTATATTATTTACATCATGTCTGAAGAGTGATTCAGATGTAGATACTCAAAAACCTGTGATCGTGTTAAACGCACCAGAAGAAGGAGCTAAATTAGAAGCAGGAGAGACTATCCACTTTGATATGGATGTATCAGATAATATCGCCTTAGGGTCTTATGATATTGACATTCACTCAGCTGAGGGGCATACGCATACACACAGTGTATCTGTACGACATGCTGACCACGATCATGACCATGATCACGATGATGAAGAGAACGCACACCGCAAATCGTTTAAATATAAAAATAGCTGGGATGATATCTATGGACAGCGAAATGCACATATACATCACCACGAAATCTTAATAGACAAAGAGGCAAAGAGAGGTGAATACCACTTTGTAGTAAAAGTATTAGATAAGGCAGGTAACCAAGCTATGGAATTTAGAACTGTGAATATTGTAAACCCAGGAGAGGGAGATCATGATCACGACCATGAACACAAGCATTAATAATAGGAAATAATGTTAATATATAGAGAGTAAGGAGGATTCCTCCTTGCTCTTTATATATTTATGGATATATTTACTAACTTATTATTTAAGAAAACAATAACTAACTTAAACATTTATGAGAAAAACACTTATGACTTTACTAGTTGCTACAATCATAGTTTCTTGTAAGCAAGGAGCTACGGAAGAAGCAAATGTAGAACTAAAGTACCCAGACACGAAAAAAGGTGAGGTAGTAGATACTTACTTCGGTGTAGAAGTAGCTGACCCATATAGATGGTTAGAAGATGATAGATCAGAAGAAACTGCTGCTTGGGTAAAAGCAGAGAACCAAGTTACTTTTGATTATTTAGCTCAGATTCCTTTTAGAGATGACCTAAAGAAACAAATGGAAGAGGCATGGAACTACGAGAAGATCGGTGCTCCATTTAAAGAAGGTAAATACACTTATTTCTTTAAAAATGACGGGTTACAGAATCAGTCTATTTTATACCGCAAAGATGAAGCTGGTAAAGAAGAAGTATTCTTAGATCCTAACACATTCTCTAAAGATGGTACTACATCATTAGGAAGTATTGATTTCTCTGAGGATGGTTCTAAAGTAGCTTACGCTATCTCTGAAGGTGGAAGTGACTGGAGAAAGATTATCGTTCTAGATGCAGAAACAAAACAAGTGATAGGTGATACATTAGTAGATGTGAAGTTTAGTGGCGTTTCTTGGTTTGGTAATGAAGGGTTCTATTACTCTAGTTATGATAAACCAACAGGTAGTGAATTATCTGCGAAGACAGATCAACATAAATTATATTACCACAAATTAGGTACGGCTCAGAAAGAGGATGCTCTAATCTTCGGAAAAGATCAGAAGAGACGTTACGTAGGTGGAGGAGTGACTAGTGATAATAAATATTTAATTATTACAGCTGCTAATTCTACTTATGGAAATGAGCTTTATGTGAAAGATCTAACTGTAGCGAATAGCCCTATTGTTACTGTAGTAAATAACTTCGACAGTAGTAATGGAGTATTAGATAGTAAAGATGGTAAATTATATATCGTAACAGATTATAAAGCACCTAACACAAGAGTAGTAACTGTAGATGCTAAGAACCCAGGACAAGCGAATTGGGTTGACTTTATCGCAGAAACGAAGAATGTATTGACACCTTCAACAGGAGCTGGATATATCTTCGCTAACTACCTAAAAGATGCTGTAGCGTATGTAGAGCAGTATGACTATACAGGTAAGAAAGTGAGAGTAGTAGAATTACCAGGAGTTGGAACTGTTGGTGGTTTTGGTGGTAAAAAATCAGACACTACATTGTACTATTCTTTCACGAACTATATCACTGCAGGAAGTATCTATGCTTTCAATCCAGTAGATGGTACGTCTAAAGTATATGAGCAACCTAAAGTGAAGTTTGACTCTTCTCAATATGAGTCTAAACAAGTATTCTATACTTCTAAAGACGGAACTAAAGTACCGATGATCATTACACATAAAAAAGGTCTTAAGTTAGATGGTAAGAATCCTACTATGCTATATGCTTACGGAGGGTTTAATATTAGCTTGACTCCTTCATTTAGCATTGCTAATGCTATTTGGTTAGAGAATGGTGGTGTATATGCTGTACCAAACCTTAGAGGTGGTGGAGAGTATGGTAAAGAATGGCACGTAGCAGGTACTCAATTACAAAAACAAAATGTATTTGATGACTTTATCGCTGCAGGTCAGTACTTAATTGACAATAAATATACTTCATCTGATTTCTTAGCTATTAAAGGTGGATCTAATGGAGGGTTATTAGTAGGAGCTACTATGACTCAACGTCCTGATCTTATGAAAGTAGCTTTACCAGCAGTAGGAGTATTAGATATGTTGCGTTACCACACATTCACAGCAGGTGCAGGATGGGCGTATGACTATGGTACTTCAGAAGATAGTAAAGAGATGTTCGAGTACTTAAAAGGATATTCTCCTCTACACAATGTGAAAGCTGTAGCATACCCTGCTACAATGGTAACTACTGGAGACCATGATGATAGAGTAGTACCAGCGCACAGCTTTAAGTTTGCAGCTGAGTTACAAGCTAAAAATACAGGTAATAACCCTATGTTAATTCGTATTGAAACGAATGCAGGACATGGTGCTGGTAAATCTATTGCTCAACAAATACAAGAGCACGTAGACTTACAAGCATTTACATTATACAATATGGGTATCAAGAAACTGAAATAGGAAACAACAGTTTTTAAATCCAATAAAGGCGAGTCAATATTTTGACTCGCCTTTTGTTTTTTTAAGAGACCTATTTTTATTCGTTTAGTTATAGTTCAGTCCAGTATGTTATTGATTCAGTTTCTCTATTAGATTAATAATGATTCTAGAAAATATAGATGTCACTAGTATCACAATATCAGATGTATACCTATAATTTATATTGCTCTCACTTTACCAATTTTGCTTTCTTAAGATTAAAAGTGAAATAGAAATTCTCAATTTGTAACAAACAAGACATATCTTGACATATATTTTAGACTTTTAAAATGTATGTTTGTGGAAATTATAAACAAAAACATGAAAAAATTATTAGCTATATTTATAGTATTAATGTGTGTTATGAGTTTTAATTCTTGTTCAAAAGACGAAGAGTTGAACCCTATTAGTACTTACAGATTAAAAGTAACAACAAATCCTAAAGAGACATATTTAATATTAACTTATGAAGGTGTGGGAGGTAATAATAGATATGAAATAGAAGGTAATAGTGAAATAGAAATTAAACAAAGAAAACACCACTCTACACAAATAAAGGTTTTAGTTTCCAATAATCCTGATAACAAAGTTAAATCACCATATATAAAATTAGAGTTATTTAAAGGAAAGAAATTAATAGCTTCGAAAGAAGGTTCTTATTTTGTTGAGGGTGTCCCGTGAACTGTGTCATTAAAATAATTGTATAATAAAATATGTACAT